>NZ_JAMOYX010000022.1:0-46081 GCF_023669465.1 Dorea sp. MB18-49 | reverse complement strand
TGCATCATAGTAGTAAAAAGTAATACAATACTATCAAATATACAACTTTTTGATCATCCCAATTACTTCAGAAAGGACTTATACACATCCATGAACACACTTACCTATGAAAACCTCCATGAAACTAAAAAACACGTCAGCATCCAGTTTCCATACAATACCTATCTGTGCTCCATCCCGCTGGACTTCACGCAGGTTCCGCTTCACTGGCATAACGACGTGGAGATCATTGTAATAAAAAAAGGCTGCGGCATCATTTCTGTTGATACCAAGCCCAGAGTTGTAAAAGCCGGCGACATCGTCCTTGTCCGTCCGGGCCAGCTTCACTCCATCTCCCAACATGGGAAAGACTGTATGGAATATGAAAATATCCTGTTCCAGACCAGTCTTTTATATTCTGCGGATTCCGATCCCCGGACAGTTGGATATTTCCAGCCATATTTTTCACTAGAATATGAACTTCCATGGCTCTTTGACGATACCTGTTTCTTCCATGAAGCACTTTCTTCCTGTATTGATGCGATCGATGATCTCTGCAGCAAAAGACCTGATTATTACGAATTATCGGTAAAAGGGCATCTGTTTCATTTCTTTTACCTGTTATTCTCTTCTCAGGGAACACCGGTCACTTTCAACCGGGATAAATCTCTGGATAAGGTAAAACAGATTGTGTCCTACATTGAATCACATTATACAGAACCGATTACCGTTCAAAGTACCGCTGATTATCTGGGCTTTTCCGAATCTCATTTTATGAAATTCTTCAAGCAGCATCTGCACACAACATTCACCAGCTATCTGAATGGCTACCGGCTTACCATTGCCGCCAGGCTTCTGCTCACGGAAGATGACAGCATCCTGTCCATCTCGGAACGCACAGGATTCAATAACCTGTCCTATTTTAACCGGCTGTTCAAAAAAGAATATCAGATGTCACCAAGAGCATACAGGAATCGCTAAATAACCAGTAATATAGAAAAGAGGCCGCATATAAGCGGCCCTTTTATGAAATCCTACTCAACCTCTTCCGGTTCCATACTTCTCATATGTTCCCCGTCTTTTTTAATCTCATATTTCTGATTATATTCATTCAGATATGTTTTATATTCAGAACTGTCAGAAGGATATACCTTCGAATCATGGATATGTGTATCCATATTCTCTTTGTCACTGTTCATAAGTGCAACCATCGCACTTGCACAGTGAGCTGCAATACGGTTAAAACTGTTCAGGATATCCGTAAATACAGTTCCTTCTTCCAGACCACATCCACCACTGCTCATACGTTCCACATGACGCATCTTCAGTTCATCACAAAGTGTTGTAATAACCATACCAAGCGGTGCTACTCTCTGCGCCATCTCTTTATCATTCTCAAGGAATGCCTTGCATGTAAGATTGATTTCTTCACGTACTGCTTCCATAACAACATTCAGTTCGTCCCATGCATCTTCTGAGAACTGTGTCTTATTCTCATGCATATCACTGGACATATATGCAATATAAGAAGCATGATCTCCGATACGTTCAAAGTCATTGATCGTATGCAGATAAAGTGAAACCTGTCTTGTCTGTGCTGTATTCATCTCATGCTTTGTCAGCTTGATCAGATAATCGCCCAGGCGGCTTTCATATTTGTCGATCAGGTCTTCTTTTCTCTGAACCTTGTCAAACTTGCTCTGCTGATACTCATTCAGAAGGTTCATTGCACGGTTGACATTCTTACGAAGCTTCTTCGCCATGCCACTCATTGCTCTGTGACACTGTCCGATTGCCAGTGCTGGATAATCCAGAAGACGTTCTTCCAGAAGATCGAAATCCGCTTCGTCTTCCAGTTCTTCTGCGCTGTCTTTTACCAGCCAGCATACCAGCTTCTCAAGTTTATTAATAAACGGAAACAGAATACATACCGTTACCAGACGGAACACGGTGTTCAACAGGGCAATCGATACCGGCGACATAATATTATCCAGAAAATCAAAATGGACAAATGCATTGATCGTATAGAATCCGATCGACCAGATCAACATTCCGAAGGTATCATTTAATAAATACACAAGTGCGGTTCTCTTACCATTCTTATTTGCTCCGATCGCTGAGACCAGTACCGGACAGGATGCTCCTACACCGATACCAAGAATAATCGGAAATGCACTGGAAAATGTAAGGATTCCTGTTACCGATAAAGCCTGCAATACACCAACGGTAGCAGATGCGCTCTGCAGGACAGCCGTAAATGCAACACCTACCAGGATACCTGCGATTGGATTCGAGAACATCGTCAGCATATCAATAAATACTTTACTCTCTCTTAATGGTGTAACCGCACCACTCATTGTCTGCATGCCTGTCATCAGAATTGCAAAACCAAGCATGATATTACCGATGTTCTTGTGTGTCGTTCTTTTACAGATCATCCGCATGATCGTACCAATTACCGCCACGACAGCCGCTATCGTTGCAGAAGATAAAATCTTTGCAATACCATTCGATCCTTCAATATAGGAAAGACATAAGATCCATCCGGTGATACTGGTACCGATATTGGCTCCCATGATGATACCGATCGCCTGTTTCAGTTTCATCATACCGGAGTTAACAAAACCGATGACCATAACGGTTGTTGCGGAAGATGACTGAATGACACTGGTCACTCCTGTTCCAAGTGCTACTCCTTTGAGCGGTGTGTTTGTCATTTTGTAAAGGAATGCTTCCAGTTTATTACCGGCAACCTGTTTCAGCCCATCTCCCATAAGGGACATTCCGAACAGAAACAAAGCAACTCCACTTAACAATGACAATACCATAGAAAATATTTCCATAATTTTCTCCTTTGTTGTCAGCTTATTTTACGCTTACTTAACATTCTTTTAAAATATTCTTAACCTTTTCTTTTTTATTATGTCACGTTAAACGTTTGATTACAATCGTATATTTGTCAGAAATCACATTTTTTCACATCCCGTAGAAAAATGAATCCCGTCAATTCCTCTTTTTTCATCAATTTATCCAAAAATTACGTTCTGATTTTATAATTCTTACCTTGCACTCAGACTGAGAATAAGCTATCATTTTGTCTATATGGGTAAATGTTTATACGGAGGAATATATTTGTGAGAAAAAAGGAACAGGAACACCTGATACAGACCGTCTATCCGGGTTCTATTGCTGAAGAACTGGAAATCGAACCCGGCGATGTACTGTTAAAAATAAACGGACAGAAAATTGAGGATGTCTTTGATTATCGTTATCTGATGAAAGATGAATATGTCGAAGTCCTGATCCGCAAGCCTTCCGGGGAAGAATGGCTTTTGGAAATCGATAAAGAGTACGACGATGAACTTGGAGTTGAATTCGAGAATGGACTGATGAGTGAATACCGCTCCTGCAGTAATAAATGTATGTTCTGCTTCATCGACCAGATGCCTCCGGGCATGCGTGAGACTCTGTATTTTAAGGATGATGACTCCCGTCTTTCATTTCTGCAGGGAAATTATATCACCATGACAAATATGAAGCAGGCAGATATTGACCGCATCATCCATATGCAGCTCGCACCGATCAATATCTCTGTACAGACAACCAATCCGGAGCTCCGCTGTAAGATGCTGCATAACCGTTTTGCCGGAGAAAAGCTAAAATTTCTGCAGGATCTGTATGAAGCACATATTGAGATGAACGGTCAGATCGTATTATGTAAAGGCGTAAATGACAAAGATGAATTAAAACGTTCCATTGAGGATCTTTCCAGCTATCTTCCTTTTATGAGAAGTGTATCCGTTGTACCTGCCGGACTTACAAAATACCGTGAAGGTCTCTATCCGCTGGAACTCTTTTCAAAAGAAGAAGCCGGTGAAGTCATTGATATGATTGAAAGCTATCAGCCAAAATTCTATGAAGAATATGGTCTGCACTTCATACAGGCAAGTGATGAATGGTATATTCTTGCCGAACGTGATTTTCCGGAAGAAGAACGCTATGATGGATATATCCAGCTGGAAAACGGAGTTGGCATGATGCGTCTTTTAAAGACAGAATTCCATGACGCTCTGGAAGCACTGAAGCAGAATGACAACTATGAGACCTGGAAAAATGAGACCTGCCGTACACTTACCATTGCAACAGGCAAGCTTGCCTACAGTACCCTTGCCGGATTCGCAGAGGAGATCATGAAAGCATTCCCATATATTAAGATCAATGTATTTGCGATCCGCAATGATTTCTTTGGCGAGACTGTTACCGTATCCGGTCTGATCACCGGTCAGGATCTCAAAGCCCAGCTTCTGGAAAAGAAAGCCTCCGGCACCGATCTTGGTGACACCCTTCTTATCACATGCAATATGTTAAGAAGCGGAGAACAGGTATTTCTGGACGATATAACGGTACAGGAACTGGAAGATGCATTAGATATGACTCTGGTCGCCGTAGAAAACCAGGGACAGGAACTTATCGAAGCCATGCTCAATCATCACTATACAATGCAGCGTGACAATGATACAGACAGCTTTGTATACGTAAAAGGTTATAACTCATAGCACAAACGAAAACATACTTTCATTAGCAGGATTAAATTTTTCAGACAACACCAACAAAGAAAAAATACCGCAGCTTTTTCAAAATTTGAAAGCTGCGGTATTTTTTTCCATTATGCCGGATTTACATGAATCATAATATGCTTTGTATTCGGAAACTTCTTTTCTACATTGTCGTGCACATCCTCTGCAATTGCATGCGCATCTTTCAACGAAAGTGTTCCATCTACTGCAATCTCTGCATCGATATACACCTTGTTGCCGAACATTCTCGTTCTTAACAGATCCAGTCTTTCTACTCCCCGGCTCTTTCTGATATAGTCTGCCAGTTTCTCTTCATATTCTTCACTGCATGAAGTATCCAGCATCTTATCCAGTGCATCTTTGAAAATATCAAATGCTACTTTCAGGATAAAAATACAGATAACTACACTTGCCAGCGGATCCAGCACAGGAAATCCAAACATTGCACCACCTATACCAATCAGTGAACCAACGGAAGAAAATGCATCTGATCTGTGATGCCATGCATCTGCCATGAATGCTGCGGAATCTAGAATCTTCGCATAATGTCTGGTATACCAGAACATCCCCTCTTTTGTAAGAATCGACACGATAGCTGCCACAAGTGCGATTGTTCCCGGTGCCTGCAAATGACTGTAATCACCGGCTATGATCGTCTTCACACCACTCATTCCAATACCAATACCCGTTGCAAGAAGAATGGCTGCAAGCACCATCGATGCTACACATTCCAATCTGTCATGACCGTATGGATGTTCGCTGTCCGCCGATTTCTTAGATAATTTTACCCCGAGAAATGCAATGAATGTGGCAAACACATCCGATAATGAATGAACCGCATCGGATATCATGGCTCCCGAATGTCCGATAATTCCTGCCAGCAGTTTGAACGCTGTCAGAATGACATTTCCAAGAATTCCCACGGTTGATAAATGATTGATCATTTTCTGTTCATTTAATTGTTGTTTTTGACTTGTCATAAGATAACCTCCATTTTTAATAATGTCATGTCTCCTATGGCACCTAAGGTGAGACTACTGTTCCTCCGTATTCTATTTACAAGACTGCTTTTTGCAAAAAAATACACCTGTGGAACTTTCTACTTACTGTCCCACAGATGTATGATATATCGTCTCATCTGCTGCCGGTAATCGACCGGCCCGGCATGCACATCATTTTTCTCGATTTTATTCTTATAAAAAATGAATGTAGCCTGATCAGTTTGTACTGTTATCCCTTATCCGTATTGGATATATTCAGTGCAAAGAGATTCTATATATAATATTCGATTTTCATGAAAAAGTCAACTGCTTTTTCCGGTTTTCATTCTCTTTATAACCTCTTAAGCTCTTCTTAACATATTATCTGTTTATCATTGTTCACTGAGTACCGTTAATGCCCGAAAATAAAGACTTTTTCCACTTTATCTATTTATCATTGTTCACTGAGTGTCATGCAATTTTGGACAAATTTTGGACAAAATTAAAATGCATTTGCAATCGACAGCATTTCTTTTTGCTTCGTATCTTCCATAACATGACTATATAGATCCATCGTGATTGCTAATGAACTATGTCCCATAATCGTTTTTAATACCTGGGGCGGCATTCCCTCTTCTATCGCACGTGTTGCAAATGTATGCCGGAACACGTGCGGCGTAATATCCGGGAACTCTTTTCCATCCTGTCTGATTTTCTTTATAACTTGTCTGATTTCATATTTAATAGTATCCTCTTTTAGCGGATCACCTTTTTCATCGCAAAACAGGTATCCATTAATATTTGTCACTTTAAATCCCCAGAAGTGTCTTTGCGCTTCTATGTATTTGATCATATCCGGCGTTAATGGAATGTCTCTGATAGATGTTTTCGTCTTCGGTGTATCTTCTACCATTCCAACACCTGTAATAGTTTTCATTGTATGCCGGATATGCATCACATTATTTTTACGGTCAATATCTGAATACTTTAATGCTCTTATTTCTCCATTTCTCAATCCAGTACGTAATAGAATCGCAAATAAATTGTATAAATAGCTGTCCTTAGCATACTCCATAAACAACGTTTGCTGTTCTCTTGTCAGTGCTATTCTCTCTTTCTTTGCCTTGGTTTTCTTCGGTATTTCCGCACCCTCAGCCACATTTTCACCGATTAGTTTTCTTTTCTTCGCTGCTGCCAAACTTCCATGTACAATACAGGAGATAACCACCATTGTTGATTTACTGTAGTTGCGTTTCTTCTGGATACGCTTATACATCTTCTCGATGATATCCAATGTCAAATCTTGCAACTGTATTCTTCCGATTTCATCTTTAATAGCTGAATCGTACATATCTGTGTAAGTCTGCCATGTACCTCTCTTTCGATAGACCTTTACATTATCTTCAAGCCATTCCTGCATCCATTCATCGAAAGTCATATTCTTCCGGGCGATGTACTGACCGTGTTCTACCTGGTACCTTGTCTCTGTCATTTTCTTCTGCGTCTCAGTTATATTCTTCCCATGTACAATATAGGTTTCACCTTTATACATGAAACGTCCCTCAAAGCCATCACTCCGCTGTCTGATTCCTTTCGGAAGCTTTCTTCCTCTCTTATCAACTGCCATGTACTTCTCCTTTCCAAAACATCCGACATTTACCTTTATAGAATAGGGCTATGAGCCTTTAACCGCCTATCACAGTCCTCTTTATTACCTCTACATAGTTTTTATACATAGCATACTATCTAAAGCTTAAAACTGAATCTATGAACCTCTCTATTCTTCTGCTGCCAGTTTTCTTACAAACGCATAGATCATATTAATTGCTTTCTCTGCCTCGATACCCTCTACCGTCTTAACAATGAATTTCTTCTTGCTCTCCATCTCCTGTGTATGAGTTTCTCCGGCTGAATCTGTGTTACTATCTCCGGCCGGCTCCTCTTCCGTAATATCATCAGTATCCAATGTATCTATGGTCTTGGCCAGCTTCTGTTCGAATCCTCTCACGTAATCATGAGCAATTGAAGAGTTCTGATAAATCCGATTACGGTTCATCATAAACAATGCCCCGTCATTTACTGATTTTCCTACAATATCGGAATTCTCCTGTACTACTTCCAACGTATAGAGAACCTTATCAAGATCCATTAATATTCCAGAAAGCTCTCCGATTGCTTCTGTCTCTCTTCGCTTCATATCTCTGATGATTTCGGTTGCCATTGTTGTTCCTGTTGTGTTTTCTTTTTTACTCATATCTGTATTCTCCTTATCTTCCTGTAAATGCTTTACTTATTAGTCTCTTTCACCTTTGTTGCTTGCTTCTGTTCTTCTACATTTTTGTATGTTACTGCAATAAAAAATCCCTCTTTGGTTAAATATTCCATTGTAAAATCTCCGATTCCATAAGCATTCTGATATCTGGAATCTGCTCTGTCTGCAAATTCAACAGCCCCACTTCCCAGTAGTCTTATCGCTTCGCTTTTTGGAATCACATCCTTATTACCGATAAGACATGAATTTTTATCAAATAGTGCTGTTGCTGTTAATTTATTCATCATTTTTATTCCCACTCCTTCAAAAAAGTTTTTATGAATGTACGCAAATACTTGATCGTGTCTGTATCTTCTATGTTTTCAATCATTTGTCGCAATTCTTCTTTATACTCCGTCACTTCTTTATTCTGCTTCATGCTCTCACCGCCCTTTATTTTTCTTTCAAATGTGTCACGTATATATGTATCAGCTTCAACCACTGCAGATTATTGCTTTCTTGCACCTTTTTAACGATGGCATCCTTGTACCATTCCGTTTTTTTATTCTCTTCCATCTTCTTACCACCTTTTCTCATACAATTGCCTGTACCTGTGATTTTCCAAAGAACCGGGCGTTATATACTACTCCATCACCTTTAGAACCCCAGATGAGCGAACATCCAAACAATGCTCTTGAGCCGTGTATTACTTCATATCCAAGCTTTTTCCACCCAGACCATGTATTTGTATCCTCGGTGATTCCTAATGCCTTTTTGCTCACCTCAATGCGTTTAGCGTTGACTTCTTCCGCTTTTGCTGACAGCCATGCCCTGTGAAGTGCTTCACTAAATTTGATATTGTATTTTCGGTAAATCTCCCATGCTTTCAACATAATCTTGCTAAGATTGTATTTCATCTTTCCGGCAACTCCTTTCTTATAAGTCTTAGAAAGCTTCCGATCAAGTCATCTTCCTGACTATTGCTAAACACCCGGGTCGCTCACAGGTATATGGACTTTGATTTCACATCTTTTCTGGATGTTCGTTTACTTTCCTTTAACTTGATTTCATTATACTCTTTATGCCGTGTATGTTCAATTGACACGCTTTACAAATATACATCTTTTAAAGAGCATATTTTTAGTAATTTTATACATTGCAAGCCGTGTATGATTAATATATAATTATGATAAAATAAAGGAGAATCATGTCTATTGGTTCAGAAAGGAAATTATGGGAAAAATTGTTTACACCAAACTATTAAATATGTTGGACACTCAAGGCCTCACCACTTACAAAATCCGTAAAGAGAAAATCATTTCCGAAAGCACATTACAAAATATAAGAAATGGGAAACGAATCACAACAGACTCAATAGCTGCTTTATGCGAAGCATTAAACTGCCAACCCGGTGATCTTTTGGAATATATACCAGACACCGAAGCAACAGAACGAGATACTGAATAGTCAAATATTTTGGGATAATAAAAAAGATAGTAATTTTCTGATCTGCTTGAATCTATTTATCAGATATGCTATATTTAAGACACAAGAGGGAAACCGCAAGCGGCTACCCTTGAATTATTGAACTAACTAAACTATGTAGTCGTCAACTATTCGCGGTAGTTGGCGGCTATCTTCGTTTTCCCTTGAAAATCTCATAACAAAGACTTACAAGGGCAACAATGAATATACAAAACTGAATCATGTCAGAATATGTAACCATCGCATCGCCCTCCTTTCTTTCGTCTGGAGGGTGTTTTTATCCCTCCGAAGTTGGAGGGTAGCCGCCTGCTTTTGGTTTCCCTGTCCGTATCATATCACAGCATTACCAAACAGGCAACTATATTACTCCCATTAGTATAATTCTATTCTTCCATCTCTATATCACGCATCAGCAACAATCGTTCCACTGTTTCAAGTGTTTTTCTCCTGTATCCTTGAAAATCCTTTCTCTGCATCGGGATCCAGTGCTTTTTATATATCACCTCATAACCGATACCCAGTTTCAAACACGTAAATAGCTCTGCTGCTATGTCCTCATTGGTCAAGACTGCTGCCCGTAAAAGCAATACTAAGTCTTCGCCCCTTGCTTCTTTGCAGAATTTCACAAGCTTATCAACCTCTATGTGATTGATTCCATAATCCGACATATATCTGCCTCTTACTCCTTGTTCCATTTACCTACCTCCCAAGTTCGAATACATTCTGTCCGTTGGACATCTGCATCTCTTTTGCTGTATTAATAAGCCGTTCAAGTACAGTACGGCTGTCCAGATTTACCACAAGTTTTATCATTCCTGTACCTTTACCGCTTTCTTCACTTACGATTTTTCTTAACAGATTTTCCGGCATCTCCAAGTTGTTTCCTCTTGTCTGGTCACCAAGAACCGCCAAGAACGGATTTCCGGCCGGAATAACTGCGCCCTGTGCAAGGTAAGGAACCCTCCTGAAGTTCGCATGAGAAAGATTGATTCCTTTACCACCGATACCTGGAACCCAATCCGGCACCTTAATATGATTCAATCCATCAATCAGATTATTAATCGCTTTGACAATCGTCTGTCCCATTGCATTAAACAAAGCAATAACCTCATTGACTGGGGTTTTGAATATCGAAAAAACCAAATTAGCAACTCCACGTAATATACCCAAAACTCCTTTTAGTGCCATATCTATATTTCCTGTAAATGCTCCTTTTAAGAATGTAATGAATCCAGAACATATCTGCTTTATACTGTTAAAAATACCTTTTACGGTACTTAATAAAACTTCTATTCCCTCTCCCAATACTCCGAGTTGAGCATTCCAATCAACGGAAAATACTCCTTTTATCCAGTCCATAAGTTTCGACATTGCAGCTTTAAGCTGATCCCAGTGAGTGATTATTAATACAATAGCTGCAACAGCTAACGCAATGGCAATAGGTATTACATTTGAAGCAACTGCAAATCTATCGAAAGCCGTAACGATCATAGAAATTGCTCCAGATAATCCCCCGGCACCAGTGAATACGCCTATAAGACTTGTAATGGCACTTCTTATTCCAAGTACAAGAGGTGATATCTTCGATGATACAAAGGCTCCAAGCAGTGCAGCTCCAATGGCATCTATAATCCATTGATGCTCTCCGAGAAAATCAAACAAACCCGCAAGTAGATTAATAAGGAACGGAAGTCCATTTTCTATCAAGAACTTAAGCATTGGTAAAATGATATTCGTATACAGTCTTTCTAAGAAACTTCCAATAGCTTCTATCAGCGGTGACATAGATTCAAACAGATTCTTAATCGAATTAAGTAACGGGTAAAAGTCCAAAGATCCCGCCCACTGAGCCGTATCCCACACAAGACGATTGATGATATCAAGTACCTTTTGGAAAGCATCTGCTATAGCCTGTATAATGGCCGTTCCTACGGCGTTTTTATTCCAAGCTATATCTAATTGCCTTGCGATATTCCCGACCGTTGTAAGCAGTCCCTGTGCGATCTGTAACATGGTAGACAGTATCTGTGTGCCTGTACCATTCGTCCAGACTTCCAACATACTACTGCCGACACTCTTTGCCAGTGCTCCAAGCTCCGACAATGCATACTTAGCAGCATCAATCGTGTTCTTTCCCTCACGTTCCCACGCTTCTTTAAATGGTTGGAATATCTGCCCCAGTACATCCTTGATTTTTTCAAAAATCGGCGGTGCATCTATCGGAACTTCTTCAAACATTTTGCTGATCGGTGTTCCGTTTACATCAGATCCAGACGGTGTTGTGTCGGTATCCTTATTTGTTGTGTACCGATTAATTTCATCGAGCGGTGACAGGTAGTCTTTCGCTGCTTTTGTGGCTTTCTTCGTAGACTTGGCGGTCTTGTCCAGACTGGCAGCATAATTTTTTTGTACTGCCAGTGCCTTTGTGTATGTTTTATTCCCGGCAAGATACCCGAAAAACATCCCTACATAAGTTATGGCTGTGCTGATAAGGTCAATGAATCGTGACAGTATCGGTGTGATAACGGTTAGTATCGGATTGAAAGCTGTAGCAAGTGAATTTTGTAATCTGATAAGGCTTCCCCACAAAACAGATAAACAACTATTGGTTCCGTTAGAATACTGAGCCAAGTTATCAAATCCGGCCTTGATTCCACTCATTACTCCCGAAAACGCCCGCATTACAATGTTCATTAGTAAGCCTGTTTTTATCATCCGTGACATACTAAATCTTGCGTTATCAACTGATTTTTCGGTCTTTTTCATATTTCCGGCAATCTTTCCACCGGCTACTCCAAATCTCCCCTCTTCTTTTGTTGTCTTTTTTAATTCATCCTGATATTTCCTAAGCGTTTCGTTAATCTTCGCTATACGTCTTGTGTTCGAATCAAATTCTTTATATCCACTTCCAATACCCGCAGATTTCAGTTCGTTCTGTCTTGCTTGTAATCTCTCTAATTCACTATTAAGATTTACGATTCTCTTACTTCCGACTTTTGCATTATCACCGATAGCCTTTAGCCGATTTGCTTCTACGGCTGCTTCAACTTCTTTCGCCCTTGTTTCTTCAAGTTTTCCATTAATTTCCGCAATTTTCCGTTCGTTTTTTCGTTCGTTTTCTAACAACTTATTCAGATAAGAATTATGGGCATCCGTTATTGATTGGTACGATGTATGCAGTTGTTTCTGCATATCGGAAAGTTTTTTCTCGGCAGCAGTCAGCTTTTCCATATCCGCTTGCGCTTCTTTAGTATTTACGCCAGAAATAAAAGCTTTCCCTGATGCCTCCAGATCATCAAGTTCTAACTTTGCATACTTGATTGTGTTCGCAAGCTCATCTATGTCATACTGCATTTTCTTATATGATGTGCTATTGACCTTTCCACCTGTAGCTCCGAAACGTTCTTTTGCATCGTTAAGTCGATTGAGCTTTTCCTGTGCTTGTTCAATCTGTGCTGTTATCTCTTTGTATTCCGTAGTCGGAATCCGTTGATTCGCATAAGCAGCTACCTTTTGCCGTAAGGATTCTACTTTTTGTTCCTGCGTACTGTACTCATCATTTAGCTTCACAAAAGAATCTATCTGGTTATTAAGAGTCTTTTTTACATTACTTCCCAATGTATTTACTCTGTCTGCTGCCCGATGCACTCCCGCTTCAATTTCTGCGGTACCCGCCTTTATGCCATCAGTTCTGATTTTTGTGTTAATAACAATACTTCCATCTTCTGTCATGTATCGTCCTTTCTACCGCTTACTGTTAACGGTTAGCGGGCAACTCCAAACGTTGCCCGGTTATTCCTTATATTTTTTTAATCCATTCCTCAAATAGATCATTTAACTTATCAAAAAATTCAAGGTAAAGTGTATATGATGGCTTTTGCACTCCGAACACCTTTTTGCAAGCTCCTTTTCCAAATAGTTTTTCGAACTCTACAGCGAATTTACCATCCAATGTTTTATAAATCTGGTCTTTATTGTGCGGCTTTCGCTCTTCCTCTTTCTCCGCTTGCCCCAACAATTTCAACATTTTTCTTATAGCTTTTCCTGTTTTTTCTATTCCGGTCGGAAACGCAATCGAAATATGCCCGTTTTGAACTTTGATAACTTTCTTTCCATCAATCGATATGTTTTTCATTCTCTCTCTCCTTTCTGTCCAGATTCACCCATATCAGAGCATTAGTGCAGAAATTAAGAAACTCTGTTGTAAAAATCGCCAATAAAATAATTGTTAAAAATACCTTCATGTTCTTTCTCCTTTTCTATTCAGTTAATTGTTCCATACTTCACTTGCTGTAATATTCAGCGCATCAAGGATGTTATCCTGTTCTCCTGGCATATTCTCTTTAAATCGGATCTCTAACTTTGTCAGTTCCAAGTCCATCCGCTGATTATCATTGAACCGCTTCATGAGCAGTTGTGCCGCCTTAGTTCTGTCAGTTATAGCCGGATCTAATCCAAACTGCTCCGCTATATCTCCTCGCATCACAGATGTAAGGAATTCCAAGACTTCCTCTGTCGTTGCTACTTCTTCACTTTTGGTTTTCTCCAATATCTCATTCATGTACTCGACAACATTCGGCTTTGTCAAATTCAGCGATCCTATCTGTCTTGCTGGCCGCTCACTGTATCCGGCTTTCTTTGCCGCATCTGTTATGTTTCCAGAGATCAGAAATTCCAATGCGAATTTCTTTTGCTTCGATGTAAGTTTTTCTTTCATCTATCCACCGTCCCATTCTATTCGTTGAATCAAATCATCACCTCCGCTGTCTTTTTCTGCAATATGGGTTTTAACCTTTGCCTTTCTCAGCAATCAAATCATCCCCCCGTTATCTTTTTCCCTATATGTTCCAGATGTCATGTTTTATCGTTCAGTGCTATATAGTTCATTTACCTTAATATTTGTTAACATATCAAAGCTTTTTTGCTACGCACTTGCCTATATCTCCTCAAAATGTGAGCAAATGTTTGCATTTTCTCACCATTCCACCCGGTACGACCATAATAATCCCTCTTCTTCACTCTCCGGGATCCTCACGCACAACGTCTCCTGTACGCCATACAACTGCGCTAAGTCAATAATAAGCTTTTTCATTGATTCTATCGTCCTCGCACACAGCTTGATTCCCACAGCCTTTGTGTTATCTCTGAGCCTTACTTCTTTCAACAACACATCAGCTATCCAGATTCTGTCTCTTTTTTCCACGCAAATTCCCTGTATGAAATACAGCCTTGCTATCCTGTTTTCTCTTTCTATCCTCAGTTCCACCATTGCCACGCACCTCCCACCATGTTAAAATGATTGAAAGGTGCATCCTGCTGCCAACTTTGCCCGATAATGGCAGCAGGATGCACGCTTTTCTATTCCTCTAAGATTCCTCGCAAAAAAGCTTCATTTCGTTCGTCTGCCTTTTTCTTCCGTACACTAAACTCCGGCATCGCAAGGACTGTACTGGTTTCCATTATTCTGCTGCTTATGCGATCATCACATTTCAGATTATCAATCATGACATTTGATGTATAAATGGTCGGTAACATATTCTCATACCGCCTATTCACCAATCTGTAAATAGCATCTGAAATCCAATCCTTGTCCTCTTTCGTTGCTCCGATATCATCAACAATCAACAATCCGGTATTCATAATTGCGTTCATCTGTTCTTTGACCGCTTCATTTTTGCTACTCCGCACAAGCTCTATGTAATCAGCAACAGTTGCAAACTTGATCGAAACATCTTGCTTTTTCAACACCTCATTCGCCAAACAACATGCAAGAAGCGTTTTCCCACTGCCCTTAGTGCTTGAATAGATGTACAATCCCCTGCCTTGTTTCCGAAAAGTCGCAAAGCTATACACAAAGGCATTGGCTATCCTCTTCTGAATCTCTACATCCTCTGAATACTGCCCCCAGTCAAAATCTTTGCCATCTTTGGACATGTATTCTACCGGCATTCCACTTCTAACTCTACGGCTGTCAATCTGTCCGTCTAATATCGCACCATCTGGAACAAAAAAATCTGCGCTCTGTCCATAATTCTCAACCAAATATTCCACCAGAACTCCATTTTGTTCCTTTGTTTTCACTGTTTTCACGTTAGTTACCTGTGCCATCCCGGAGAAATTGCTTGTAATAATCCGATGCTGGTCTCCGATTTTCAGTGTCTTGTTCATAATTTTTGTCCTCCTTATTCTTATAGTTGCCATCCAATACCTTTGCAAGGTTCCTGTCCTTCATAACCCAATCAAAATTAGCTGACCAATCAGAACCATTATTGCCTCTCAAAAATTCGCTCCGCTCCATTGCTTCAAAAGCTTTTCTCAGATCATCTATTGAATATGTTCGTAGCCTTGCCCGGATTGCTTTCTTCCTTGCCTCCGATAATGATTTTACTTTTGGATACGATACACAGATAGCATTGAATGCTTCCATCACCTCTCTGTATTCAGTCTTACTTTTGAGAGTGTTAATATTGAAAGTGTTAATATTAGTTTCCTCGTTTCCCGTAGACGCATTTCCCGCATACTCATTTTCCGTACACGGCATTTGTATATTTTGAAGATTCGGCACCAATACATATACATTGCCAGAAAAACTTTGGTTCTCATTTTTGCGTTGTTCTTTCTTCACAACGCCTGCACCAACCAATAGATTCATATGCTTGTAGAACCTTGTCCGGCTTATCTTTAATTTGTCACAAATAAAATCTACACTAGGATACGCCATTGCTTTTGATCCAGCGTAACTGCACAACATTCCATAAATAGCTTTCGCCTCGATGGTCAAATTTTCCATCTCGTATACCTCTTGATAGGTCAAACCATAGCCACCCTTTCCCATTTCTTACCTACTTTACTTCTGTTAATGCATCAAAATACTGATCTGCCTTTCGCGTATCATACAATACACGTTTTCCAATCCGTACTGTACATCCAATTTCCTGTCCTAATTTCAATGCGCTTCCACGACCCAAACTTGTGTATGCCATAAACTCCTCTATACCTAAAAGTCTCGGCTTCACACTTGCATTTGTTCTTTCATACATTATGGACCACTCCTTTCTTGTTCGTCTAAGTTCATGGTAATACGTCTTGCAGTGTATAGTCCAATACTGTATAATGAGAATCATAAAATATATTTATAATCGAAAGGTATAAAAAATAATGGAAAATGATGAAAAGAATATAATTTATGATACTTCTATACTCAAAAGAAATATAAAGAAATTAATGGATAAGGATGATAGCGGATTATCGCAAACAAAACTTGCAGAAAAATTTGGAATGTGTCAACCTCGTCTTTCCAAGCTTCTAAACACAGACACTTCGGATTGCTTTACCGTTCAACAAGTAGGCACCATTGCTAATTTTTTTCATGTTTCAATAGATTCTCTTTTTGGCATACAACCAGAAACCTCAGAAGAGACCGACCAAGAGATAACTCTTTATAATATTCTTGATAAATTATTTGAATTAGATAAACTTACTGAAATTGAATTTAGAAACAGAAATGTTAAAAGTTCCGGCAAAGCCCCATCTGATTACCGACCATACATTTTATTTAAAAATGAACAGATAAATAAAATTTTAGATGAATGGATATCTCTACGTCTAAAATTTGACGAATTACATAATACTGAATTAAAAAATAAAATGTTCAAGTTATGGAAAGAAGACACTCTAAATGAAGCAAAACAGTGCCCTCAAAAATATAACTTTTTAACTAAAAGAGAAAGGCAAAAAGAACTTATGGATATAATCTTACAAAAATACGAAGACTGTCCTTATAAAGACGATTTCCACATACGATTATGCTCTGAAGACTACACACTTATACAGGAGTATTATGATTCTTTTTTTTATCGCGCTGATTATCCAAATCAGATCGATTTTATCGAGTATTTAATAACCTGCATATCAGAATTGCCAGAACCTCCTTGCCCTGCACCTCAGGCACCAATATTTCCACCAGTGGAATAAAGTATTTTCTACCTTTTATTTTCCCATTTTGGACAGATTTTGGACAAATCACCTTAACACTCACCACGCAAAAACGCTACACCCCTTGATTTACTTGGACTGTAGCGTTTTTAGATTATTTATAACCTCTTAAGCTCTTCTTAAGATTTTTCCGATTTCTTTAAGGAATTTAACATACTTTAGACATATTTGTTTTTTATAATAAATTTAGATAGTTGAGAGAGACAAATTCAACTATCTCCCCCTCATAAAGTAGCACACCGGGAATCCGGTGCAACACTTTACTCTCATTCCTTTAGATAACTATAACGACAACGAACGCCACGGGCCGGAAGGTTTGTGGCGTTCGTCGTTTCTTTTTTCTTTTGCAAAATATAATACTTAAATCTATAACAAATCATCCTGAATATCTTCCTCCAGCATTCGTATCCCCGCAACACTGGTCACCGGCAGCGAGAACACTATCGTACGTTCTTTGCTGTCGAGACCGGCCTGCTCCATGATTGCTTTCATGATCTGATTCTTCTCTCTGCTCTTCGTTACGATCAGAATGACTTCTTTTTCTTCCACCAGTGACACCCCGAGATACTTTTTTGCAAGTTCCATCCCGGTTCCTTTTGCATGGATCACAGTTCCGCCTCCGGCCTTTGCTGACCTTGCCGCATCCATGACCGTGTCGATATATCCCTGATTTGCGATTGCTACCAGAAGTTCATAATCTGTATCTTTCATCGAAGTCTCCTCCTCTTTTTCAAATTCCTGTTCATTTACAAGAAACTGCAGTGTCTTTCTTCCGCCCACGCTGCTAAGCGGCACAATGAACGATACCCCTGTCCCCGGTACATCGATCAGCATCTTCGTGATCAGTCCCCGGCGCAGCTTTTTCCACGTCTCTCCTGTTACGATTGCAAGAAATAACAACTTTTCCGATTCTTCCAGGCCGAAATAATCCAGCACTTCACTCTGTGCCGTCCCCCTTCCGATCGTTTCCAGAAATACAGGAAGTCCGTACTCTTTAAAAAATGTTCGGAAATCTTTTCGTTTGTTTCTGTTCGTGATGGTCACCATCATATATACCTTACTCATAAATTCTCCCTTACAACTCTATGATATCCGCATCCCCATATGCCTCCAGCGGTAATACCTTAACAGGCTGCGCGAGCATCTCTTCTTTATCCTTCTTACGCTCCTGATACTGATACACCACACCCAGGATTTGTATCGTGATAAGCGGTGTCATTGCTACCATTGCTACCACTCCAAATGCATCCGTTACCACATTTCCGCCAACCGCTTCACATGCTCCCTGTGCAAACGGAAGTAAGAAGGTTGCTGTCATCGGTCCGGATGCAACACCGCCGGAGTCAAATGCGATCGCCGTAAATATCTTCGGCACGAATAACGTCAAGATTAGTGCCAGTGCATACCCCGGTACCAGAAACCACAGGATCGAGATACCTGTCAGCACACGTATCATCGCCAATCCAAGGGAAAATGCAACGCCAAGCGACAGGCTATATCCCATTGCTTTTCCCGGTATTGCTCCAGAGGTCAGCTCTTCTACCTGCTCCATCAGCACATATACCGCCGGCTCTGCCTTTACGATAAAGTAACCGATCAGCATACCGATCGGGATGATCACCCAGCGGTAAGGAAGCCCTGCGATCACCTGTCCCAAATAATTACCTACCGGCATAAATCCTACATTTACCCCTGTCAGGAATAATACCAGTCCAATGTATGTATACAGGATACCGACCAAAATTTTGATCAGCGTTTTCTTTTTTAATTTCAGGGATACCACCTGAAAGAATGTGAAGAACAGAATAATCGGAAGCAGTGAGCCACCGATTTCTTTCATATAATGTGGGATTCCGGACTCGAATAATTTCCATAATGCTACAGATGTCTCTGCATCCGGTATTACAGTCTCGGAATAGCTGCCACCCTGTGGATGATAGATAATACCAAGAAGCAATACCGCCAGCACCGGGCCGATCGAACACAACGATACCAGACCGAAACTGTCCGTCTCTGCGTATTTATCACTACGTACCGCAGAGAATCCGATTCCCAGTGCCATGATAAACGGTACCGTCATCGGTCCGGTTGTCACACCACCCGAATCAAATGCAATCGCCAGAAAATCCTTCGATACAAAAAAAGTCAGGATGAACACCACCGGATAAAAGATCAACAGCATATAGGACAGCGGTTTTGAAAATAACATACGCAATACAGCGGCCACCAGAAAAATTCCGACTCCCACGGCAACCGCCAGAATCAGTGTCATATTTGATACCGAAGGTACCTGCCCGGCCAGCACCTGCAGATCCGGTTCCGATATTGTGATGATAAATCCAAGTACAAAACACAACCCGATGATCACCGGCAGCCTTTTTGACTGTGCGATCCGGGTTCCGATCCTCTCTCCCATTGGTGTCATCGACATCTCCGCCCCCAGTGTGAAGAACATCATTCCCACCACCAGAAGGATCGCTCCAATAATAAAAGCCATCAGAATGCCCGGCGGCACCGGTGCGATCGTAAAGCTTAATATCAATACGATCGCGATGATCGGTACCACCGCTTCCAATGACTCTTTTAATTTCTCTGATAATTTTGTCCGATATAAATTCAATAAATATTCATGCCTTTCTGTGTTAATTATTCTACAATTTTCTGACTATTCACTATATTCTTTATATTATCACAGAATTCCAATCCTATCTATTTTTCTACTGTTAAGATCTTGCTAAGAACGCTTACTCTGTAACCATATCCTTAGCAAATAATGCAGCTCCCAGTGCTCCACAAAGCTGTGCCTTATCGCTGATCACCAGTGTCGTTCCAAGCTTCTCTTCCAGTGTCTTCACCAGTCCCTGGTTCTTTGACACTCCTCCGGTCATCATATAGCGTTCCTCGCCGCCGACACGTTTTGCCAGTGCTGCTGTCTTGGACGCAACAGCCTTATTCAGTCCGTGTACGATATCATCGGTTGCCTTATTCTGTGCGATCAGTGATACCACTTCCGATTCTGCAAATACGGTACACATGCTGGAGATTGTAATATCTTCCTTATATGACAGACCTGCCTTTCCCATATCGTCCAGACTCATTTCCATGGTTCTTGCCATCATCTCCAGGAATCTTCCGGTTCCGGCTGCACATTTATCATTCATGACGAAGTTGGCAACGGCTCCATTTTCATCCAGGCGGATGACCTTACTATCCTGTCCTCCGATATCAATAACGGTACGGACTTCCGGGTTCAGGAAATGTGCCCCTCTTGCATGACAGGTAATCTCTGTAATACTCTTATCTCCATCAGAAATGGCCGTTCTTCCGTATCCGGTTGTAACCATTGCATCGATGTCTTCTCTCTGAAGTCCCGCATCTTTCAGCGCTTCTTCCAGTGCACGCTCTGCTCCGATTGCTGCTCCCGCACCTGTCGGCAGGATGATCCCTGTCACGATATTTTGGTCTTTATCAAGAATTACTACATCTGTACTTGTTGATCCGCTGTCTATTCCGGCGAAATATCCTTTTCCCATCTTCAGTTCCTTCCCTTCCAGTTCTTCCATATTCATGCTCTCTGCAAATGCTTCTAATCTTGTCAGAAGCTGTCCGCTGCTCTGTACGGTATAATCCGATTCGATCTTCAAAAGTGGTACGGTCACATTCTGTTTGATCTGTGCGTATTCAAAACTGTAAAAATCGCAGAATTTCACGGTATGATAAATAATCCCCTTTAATCCCGGGTCATTGTATAATCTCTTTCTTCCACTGTGATCCATCATACGCATACATGGAATCTGTCCGAGAAGTTCTTTCGCATACCATACCATCAGTTCATCAAATTCCAATTCCTTTGGCGGCTCTGTCTCGCCCACCGAACGGTTGTTGACACAGGTATCATTTTCCACCGGATACGGCATACTCTTCTGCACCATATCAAAAAGTTCATTTCCCATACGTGCACCCAGCACACTGATATGCGGCTTTACAATGTGTTCCGGCTTCTTGAATGCCTGACGGAACTTTTCTTCATCAAATGTTGTGCCTTTATATTCTCCATATGCTTTCGCAAGACCTTTTAACTGCACTGCTGTACGTTCTCTGCTGCACTCTGCATCACAATGAAGCACATCGATCATATATAAGAAATCCAGTTTTCCACTGTCTTCCAGAATATCATAGACACTCCGGATCGTATCACAACAGTTGACCAGCACCAGTTCCTTTACCTTTCCGCTCATCACAGCTTCCAGAAGAGCCTTGCCGAATCCGCAGATGTTCGGATGCGCTATCTGATCCGCATGGTCAAAGCCCTGCGGCATCTCATTCAGGTTCTGACACTCCCCGCCGAACGCTTCTAAGAGTTCGATTGGGGTATATTTACAGACATAATATGTTTTATTCATCGTGCGATTCCTCCTGTCTGTCCGTATTTTCATCCGTTTCTGTATTCAGCATCTCTAAGAATGCCCCGAGTCTGGTAGACGTCTGCCCTTCTCCGCCATGGCTTCTGTCACATCCGTCACCGTCCAGGATCAGAAGCGGGATTCCCTGTTCTTCGAATTTGCGCTTGGCAAGCTGTGCTGCTCCAAGGGTATGCTTACATCCCCAGTGTCCGAACCAAACAGCACCGTCTGCTCCTGTCTCCTTTGCATGACGGATTCCTGCTTCGATTCTTCTGATCGCACTTCCATTTAATGCATGATACACCATACGTCTCGCCATCGCTTCATAAGGCTTCTCCGGATCAAAATCCGGCTCACAGACACGGCTCAGTTCACATCCGACGATCTGCGCTTTTTCCTGAAAGCATAGCTCATTCTTCACCGCATCAGACCAGAACGGAATGGTGTGCATCCAGTAAATCTTCTTTCCCTTTTTTGCCGGGGCCTTCTTCACATCGTTCAGGAGACGGTCCACATACGTTTCCTCTTCTTCTGTTCCCAACAGCAGATTATTTGTCATACCTGCATAGAGTGGCGTAACAAGGTCTGCAGGAATATATCTGTCCGCACTTTCCTTTTCATACTGTGCGAATTTTTCCAGCGTCCGCTTGCTTCTTCTCAGTCGTTCTGTTAATGTCTCATCTGTAATCTTTTTGCCTGTGCATTCTTCTATAAAGTCTTTCAGTTTACGAAGTTGGTCTGCCACATACTGTACATTGTCTTCGTTCTGCTGCATCGGCACATCGATAGCAAAGATCGGTACATCATACATCTTTGCCAGCTTCTTAAATGTCAGAAGGTTTGCATCACAGGTCAAATTCGTGTATACAATACACTTTGGTTTCGGAAGTACTTTCTTCTGCGCCGCTCCGATAAATGTCTTGTGATAACTGCAAAGTGTCTCGGATATGCCCGTATTCTCTGCCTGCTGTAAAAATGCTCTTTCTGCCTTAGATGCAGAAAGATAGCAGGAAAATCCTTCTACATTGTATGGATGTAATCCTGCTTCCTGTAAAATTTCACAAGGAGTAAAGATACTGACAATTGAACTTTCTTCCGGACGTTCCAGCGGTCTTATCATCGTATCCATCATAAGCCTTGCCAGATACTGCTCTGCCGACATCAGTCTTTTGTCCGGTGCAAACCGGAACTTCAGATTCTGTGCCTTCCATCCGGTCTTTAAAAGCCATCTTGCTCTGTCCGGATTTTCATTACTCCATTTTTCTATATAGTTTCCATATGTTTCTATGATCTTCATGTTCTCATCCTCGTCTTGCCCTGTTGTCTGTTTCCATTTTTCTTCCTTATTCAAGTATAAAAAAACATTTAACATCATACTCTTCTTTTTTATAAAATGCAAATATACAGCAGTGATTTTCCGCAAATCTGCTGCTGCATATAGATATCATCGTATCATTACAATACAAGTAATAACACGAATCCGACTATTCCAATCATTGAAAATACTTTTCCTGCTGTTGCCCCCGGTGCATGATAGACGATCCTCACTTCATGCTTCCCACTTCCGATCTCACATCCAAGAAATGCTGTATTTACCTTTTGTATCTTCGTCTCTTTTCCATCGATGTACATCTTAAAATGTGTGTCATATGGGATGGATGTAATGAACCAGCCATCATTCTTTACCTGTATCGTTCCCTGTATCTCATTATCTTTCGTCAGCTTTTTATCAACCTGAACTTCTGACTGATATAACGTTTTTGACCGTTCCGGCAGACTGCCGAGATATGCCTGTACATGGCTTAATTGATATTTTCCTTTGCCAAATGTTACAGAAATAGTATCTTCTCCATCCTTTAACGGCACTGCATAGATAAATGTTTTATTTTCATTATAATATACATGATCTTTTGCGCTTAGTTTGTTACGGATTCCGTTGATCCAGACTGCCACGTCCTTATTCGGACGTGCATTGTCCACACAAAAGCTCAGAAAAAGAATCTGTCTCTGCCCCTCTTGTTGTGTCGTTTCCTGCTGCACCTGTCGAATGGAAAATGTTATCTTTTTTATCTTCTTCGCATGGATCTTCCAGCCATCTTCTTTTTCATGGATCCACGTTCCGACTTTTCTTTCATTTCCGTTTTTCTTCCCTATATCTGTGGTTCTATTGCCGGCTCCATTTTGCGCTTTATGATTGTCGGCCATTTTCAGACTAACAGGCGTATAGGCTGTCATTATGTTCTGATCTGAAGATTCCGTATGTTCTCCAACAACTGCATATTCCAGAAATGCCGTCTGATTATATGGAAATGCAAGTTTGTTATATTCTTTTTCCGTCATCACACGATCTGTTGCATACATGACCGGTGCCGCGTCATTATTCTGATATATGCCGGTTTTTTCACATTTCTTAACCAGAGCATATCCCGTTACATCAGAATCTGATACGATATAGCGTACTCCCATCATCCGGCAAAATACCGGATTCTTCGATACCGACTGCATCATCACATTCCGGAACGGTTCTTCCAATCCGAATGTCTTCTGACGAAATGTCTGATATTCCGAATTGTATGCCGATGAATAGATTGAAGTAATATTCTGCCCCGCATCCCAGATCCGGTTTAAATCCGCTGCATTTTCATCGTCATTGCCCATCTGTTCTGTGCGGTAATATCCACCATCATTTTTCAAAGCTTCTTTTACCGCCTGTTCATTATGTTCTCCTGCAACATCCCGGTACAGTTTGTGGCTGACATACCGGTCCGGCTTCATCTGATAAAAGGTATTCATCGTGACCGCCAGACATAGCACCGACGGCAGTGCCAGCATCAGAATCTCTTTTGTCTCTTTGCAGTGGCTCTTCACTGCACAATAAAGCACATAACATATCAGGAACAGAACACTTTCTGCAAGTAATGCCTTCCATACGTTTTCCTCTATTCCTTTAGATGTAAACTGGTTTCTTGCTATATAAACAAATACCGTTGTAATGATATACGGAACCATTCCTGCAATAAGAGACAATTTCTCTTTCCTGCACTTTTCCAGATAAATAGCAATCAGATAACACAACAATGGCAGAAATGGAATGAATACCTTATCTCTGATATACAGTCCGCCATTCAATAAGTAAGCAAATACCGGAATGACAAGCACGATCACACATCCATATGTGAGCACTCTCTCATATACTTTCCGGTACAGAAGTCCTGTGATCAAAACGGTGATCACAAGTGTTGTAAGTCCGATTCCATAGATGCTGTAAGCGAATCGTTCTACCGTGATCTGCGGAACGAAAAGGGTAGTAAGCGATGTATTCTGCCCTTTACTTCTACCACCCGCCAGTGCAAGTACCGTTGGTACCAGGAAGAAACTACTCATAAGTACTGCCAGAATCATTGGACGAACAAAACACAGTCCATCCACTAAAAAGCCTCTGACCGTGACTCTGCATCCTTCTCTTTGTTCAAAATACCGGTGCAGTCCATAAAGAACCAGTACCAGCATTCCGCCAATACTGAAATAGAAACTGGTCATGATCATCAGAAATACACTAACTGTAAAAAGACCGCTTTTTTCTTTTTCAAAATACCGGTCCACACCTATAAGTGCCAGACATAAGAACGGCATATAATCTACGAACATGATCTGACCGCTGTACTGTCCGATCATCGGGCCCGCCAGCAGGAACATCAGCGATATGATAAAAGCAACGCCTGTATCCATCTTTCTGCTTTTCAGCCAGTAATAAAAAAGCAGTACCGAAACCGTCAGACCTGTTATACTGATCACCATGATGTAATCTGACATTTTCACAAATGGGAACAGATATGACGGCAGAATCAATGGACTGTATAGTCCGTAATAAGCAAAATGATAAATGTTCTGACCTCCGCCCAGATTCGGCGCAAATTCCGGAAATATCTTTCCCGTTGCATAAAACTGCTGCCGGAAATAATCCGGCAGCACACTATGCTGACTGAGCCAGTCTACTTTTGCTCCAAAGATTCCATGTCTTCCCACAAACCACCAGCAGAAAAAAAATGTAAATCCGGCAAGTATCAGGTATGGAATGCATTTCTTATATGAAGTATATTTCTTATACAGAGTGCACTTCTTTTCCTTTCCCATAACTCTTCCTCCGCATGTTCTGTGATAATGGCATCATCATAATCCTCTGTTCTTCTTTACTGGAATCCTTTAACAGGTATACCGGACGGTTCTTTACTTCCAGATATGTCTTGGCAAGATACTGTCCCAGAATTCCGGTACACAGAAGCTGTACACCGCCCACACCGAACAGGATACAGACCAGCGACGGCCATCCGGCCACCGGATCTCCCCAGATCAGTGTACGAACTACGATTGCAACGATCATCAGGAATGATAATCCGCAAAACAGAACTCCCATATACGATGCGATCGACAATGGCACCACAGAAAATCCCGTAATCCCCTCCAGAGAATAAATGAATAATTTCTTTACATTCCATTTTGTTTCTCCGGCAGCTCTTTCGATATTCTCATATTCCAGCCATTTCGTACGGAAACCGACCCAGCCGAAGATTCCTTTTGAAAATCGGTTGTATTCACTCATCTCCAGAACCGCATCTACCATCTTACGGTTCATCAGACGGTAATCTCTGGCACCGCTTACGATCTCTGTCTTCGATATCTTATTGATCACATTATAAAATTCTTTGGATAAAAATGACCGGATCTTTGGTTCTCCCTTTCTGGTTGAACGTCTGGTTGCCACACTGTCATATGGTTCTTCTTTCAGAATTCTGTACATCTCCGGCAGAAGTGACGGCGGATCCTGCAGATCCACATCCATAATTGCCGCATAATTACCGCCTGCATTCTGAAGTCCTGCATAAATAGCCGCTTCTTTTCCAAAGTTTCTGGAAAAGGAAAGATACTGGCATCTTCCGTCCTTTCTGTGTAATTCTTTCATAACCTTATATGTTCTATCGGATGATCCGTCATCTACAAATATCAATTCGAAATCGGTCTGTTTCTTCATGGTGTCCATAACTTTTTTCATTTCGGTATAATAGATCGGCAATGCTTCTTCTTCATTGAAACACGGAATGATAATACTGATCTTGTCCATAACTATAAGCCTCCTTACCTATTTCTTGAAGTTATTGTAGGCTTGATTTCTTAAAGACATACGCAAATAATTCTTAAGATTTCTTAAAAAACTTCTATATTTTTCCAAAACTATGTTGTGTAAAACAAGGACGAACCAGAAAAGATATTATGTCCCTGTTCTTGTCATGCTATATAGTTTTAAAAAGGCGGATTCCGTGTGCTGGGCCTGGAATCCGCTTTTTCTGCTATATTCTATCTTTTTACTTCTTATTTCATAACCTGTCTGTAGTTTCTCAATTAAAATATGAGCTCTATCTTCGTTCCTTCGCCCAGTTTACTGTCTACATGGATCTTGGCTCCGTGAAGCATGGCTCCGTGTTTTACGATTGACAGTCCAAGGCCGGTTCCGCCGGTTTCTTTGGAATGGCTTTTATCTACACGATAGAAACGTTCGAAGATACGATCCGTTTCATTTTCCGGTATTCCGATTCCAGTATCTGTGACACAGATTTTCTTGCCCTGCAGGGTATTGCCTACCCAGACGGTTAACTTTCCGCCTTCTTTGTTATACTTGATCGCATTTTCACAGATATTGTAGATCATCTCATCCAGGATCTGGCGGATTCCCACGTATTCTACCGGCTCTCCCGTCACCTCTACATGTACTTTTCTCTTCGCTGCCTGTGGCGAAAGTCTGGTCAGGATCTCTCTTGTCAACTTATAAAGATCTACTTCTTCTTTTTCCAGCTCTACATTGCCCTCATCCAGTTTGGATAGCTTGATAATATCTTCTACCAGCGTGATCAGGCGGCTTGCTTCATTATAAATACGTTCTGCAAACCCCGTCATATCTTCCGGTTTTACCAATCCATTTTTCATGATCTCCGCATAACCTGAAATAGATGTAAGCGGAGTCTTTAATTCATGCGACACGTTTGCCGAGAATTCTTTTCTCATATTGGCAACCGCATCTTTTTCTTTATTCTGCTTATCGATACTCTGTAAAAGTGGTGTTAATTCTTCGTACACGTCATTCTCCAATGGATTCTCAAGATCCAGTCTGTTGATCGGACGGATCAGTCTCGTTACCTGCCATTTTACAAGTGCACTTGCAAATGCAAGCATGATCACTGCGATCAGTCCCATCACCGGAAATACTTTCATCGCTGTCCGGAATGCGGTATCTACCGTCTTTGATACACGCAGGATATCTCCATTTTCCAATTTCACTGCATAATAGAACATCTCTTTATTCAGCGTATTGGACTCTCGAATGTCCTGTCCGCTTCCTGTTTTTAATGCTTCTTTTACTTCCGGACGGTTCTTATGATTCTGAAACGTTACTTCATCTTCTTTGGAATCATATTTTACATTTCCGTCTGAATCGATCAGTGTAATTCTTGTATCCTTATGCACCTTATCCATTATCTTCAGATAAGATTCTCCGGAGGTATCGATTGCTACATTGATATAATCCGCCTCCTGTCTGACTTCGCCTTCCATGATATGGATCGTCTGGCGATATACGACCAGTGTAGTGATCGCATAGGCTATGATCAATGTCAGCGCAATCACAAGGATCATACTGCTCTGGATCTTTTTTCTCATACTTTGTTTCATATTATTACCTACTCATACGGTATCCGACTCCCCGGACCGTCTCAATCTGTTCACCTGCATCTCCGAGCTTCTGTCTTAAGGTTCTGACATGCACATCCACGGTTCTCGTCTCCCCGTCGAAATCATAACCCCAGATATCCTCCAGAAGCTGGTCTCTGGTAAGCACAATGTTCGAATTCTTCATCAGGCGCTTCAGTAATTCATATTCTTTCAGGGTCAGATTCACTACTTCTCCATGAACTGTCACTTCATGTTTCTTTGGATCTAACCGGATCTCTCCGATCTCAAATGTATCTTCACTGGATACACTTCCCTTCGCACTGCGTCTTAATACCGCCTTGATACGTGAGATCAGTTCCATCATACCAAAAGGTTTCGTCACATAGTCATCAGCCCCGGCATCCAGTCCTTTTACTTTGTCATATTCTGCACCTTTTGCCGTAACCATAATAACAGGAATGTCTTTCGTTTTCTTTGATGCTTTTAACTTTCTCAAAAGCTCCATTCCGTCTTCTCCCGGCAGCATGATATCAAGCAGAACAAGCTCTGGCGTCTCTAATGCCAGAGCTTCAAGGAATGAACTTCCATCTTCGAATCCGCGTGCCTGAAACCCTGTACTTTCCAGGGTATACACCACCAGTTCCCGTATATTACCGTCATCTTCTACACAAAAAATCATTCCTCATTCTCCTTCTTTATACTACAGATGATTTGTGGATTCCTGTAATTGAGAATTCCACCCACTCTGCGATATTCGTTGCATGGTCTGCAATACGCTCCAGATATTTGGCAACCATAATCAGATCGATTGCTTCCACACCTTGCAGACCTTTATTTTCAGCAATGAAATTAATCAATGTCGTCTTCACTTCCTCAAAAAGTTCATCTACCACATCATCATTTTCCATTACTTTTCTTGCCAGATCCAGATCTTTCTCTACGTAAGCATTGACACTGTCACGGACCATTTTGCTGGCCGCCTCTGACATCTTGATGATCATCGGAATATCCTGCGCTTCTGATTTGTCTTCAGTGATAATAATCTCTGCAATATCTGATGCCTGATCTCCGATGCGCTCCATATCGGTAATCATCTTAAGTGCTGCGGATATCTGTCTCAAATCTCTTGCTACCGGCTGCTGCTGAAGAAGAAGTCTTAAGCAAAGTCTTTCAATATCTGTCTCCGCCTGATCGATCTCTTCATCTGCAATTCTTACTTTCTCTGCCTGTTCCATGCTTCCTTCTTTTAATGCAGTCGTTGCTTTTCCAATCGCCTCTTCACACAACTCACCCATGTAAATAAGCTGTTTATTAAGTAACTCCAACTGTTGATCAAATCGATTACGCATATCTTAACCAAACCTCCCTGTAATATAATCTTCTGTTCTTTTATCCGCCGGAATGGAGAATAATTTTTCTGTCTCATTATACTCGATCACTTCTCCCAACAGGAAGAATGCTGTGTTATCTGATACACGTACAGCCTGCTGCATATTATGTGTTACCATAACGATAGTATAATCTTTTTTCAGCTCCATCGCAAGGTCTTCAATCTTCGATGTAGAGATTGGATCAAGTGCGCTTGTCGGCTCATCCATCAGAAGAACTTCCGGCTGTACAGCCAATGCTCTTGCGATACAGAGTCTCTGCTGCTGTCCGCCTGACATTCCAAGCGCGCTTGTCTTTAATCTGTCTTTACATTCATTCCAGATGGCTGCATCTCTTAAGGATTTTTCTACCAGATCATCCAGCTTTGCTTTCGAACGGATTCCGTGTGTTCTTGGTCCGTATGCAACATTGTCATAGATGCTCATCGGGAATGGATTCGGTTTCTGGAATACCATTCCGACTCTTTTTCTAAGCAGATTCACATCAATATCATGGAAAATGTCCTGACCGTCCAGAAGAATCTGTCCGTCGATCCTGCAGCCTTCTACCAGATCATTCATCCGGTTGATGGATTTTAACAATGTAGATTTACCACATCCGGATGGTCCGATAAATGCTGTGATCTTATTCGCTTCTATCTCAAGATTCACATTTTTCAGAGCATGGAAATCACCATAGTGCAGATCCATATTCTTAATACTTATTTTACTCATTTAAGATTCCTTCCTGTTCCTCATCTATTCTTTTCTTTACGATTTCGTGATTCGTTTTGCAATCATACCTGATATAGTATTGATCAGTACAACCAGTACCAGAAGCACAACTGCTGTTGCATATGCCTGATTCATATAAAGTCCTTCACTGGATAAGTTGTACATATGAACCGCAAGAGTACGTCCGGAGCCGAATACACTACTTGGTACCTTTGCAACGGTTCCCGCTGTATAGATCAGCGCTGCTGTCTCTCCGACGATTCGTCCGATCGCCAGGATCACACCTGCCAGGATTCCCGGTACCGCTGACGGAAGTACGATGCGGAATACGGTACGGAGTTTTCCTGCACCAAGTCCAAAGCTTCCTTCTCTGTATGAATCCGGTACGGCTTTCAATGCTTCTTCTGTACTTCGCATGATCAACGGAAGTACCATGATTGCAAGGGTAAATGCACCTGCTAATATGGAAAAACCCCACCCGCAGGTTGTTACGAAGAATAACATTCCGAAAAGTCCATATACAATGGATGGAATTCCCTGCAATGTCTCTGTCGTAAGTCTGATGACTTCTACGAATTTGTTTCCTCTCTTTGCATATTCCACAAGGAAGATTGCTGAGAAGATACCAAATGGAACAGCGATCAAAAGTGATAAAAATGTCATAATCACGGTATTAATAAGCGCCGGCATCAGGGATGCATTCTCTGATGTATAATGAAGCGAAAAGATCGACGGCTTCAGATACGGCACTCCGTGGACAACTACATACACGATCAGGAATATCAGTACTGCAAATGTAAGGATCGCTGAAAGCATGACCAGAAGCATCACGATCAGAGAACCCGGTGTTCTCGTATAGGCTTTTAATTTGTCTTTCAAAGTCATTTCATTATTACTCATGATTCTTCCCCCTGTTCAAAAGTGCCACACAGAAGTTCAGAAGCAGGATGAATACGAAAAGTACCACACCTGTTGCGATCAGTGCCTCTCTGTGAAGTCCCGATGCATATCCCATCTCGATTACGATATTGGCTGTCAGCGTTCTGACTCCCTGGAAGATTCCACGCGGCATTCTCGGCTGGTTACCTGCTACCATGATCACAGCCATGGTCTCTCCGATCGCACGTCCGATTCCAAGAACGATTGCTGCGACCACACCAGATTTTGCTGCCGGAAGTACAACTGTAAAGATTGCCCTTTCATGTGTTCCGCCAAGTGCCACAGCACCTTCGTAATACTGTGTCGGAACTGCTCTGAGTGCTGATTCTGTCAGACCGATGATCGTTGGCAGGATCATCATTCCAAGCAGAATGGATGCAGTGATCATACTGCTTCCGTTGCCGCCCCGGTGAAGACTTCGTCCGATTTCTCTTACCCACGGTACCAGAACGACCAGTCCGAAGAATCCATATACAACGGACGGAATTCCCGCCAGAAGTTCCGTAGCCATTTTCAAAGGTCTGTAGATTGCTTTCGGACAATAGAAAGCCATAAATACAGCTGTCAGGATTCCTATCGGTACACCAATGATGATCGCACCTGCTGTCACATATAAACTTCCGACGATCATTGGAAAGATTCCGTAAATATCATTTTTCGGTCTCCACAACTCGCCGGTTAAGAATTTTCCAAATCCAATCTTACTCATTGCAGGAATACCATTTGCAAATAAGAATATACAAATGAGAGCAACCGCCAGCACCGAAGCGCAGGCGGCAACTGCAAATATTACCTGCATGAATTTTTCCGTCCATGCTTTTGATTTCATATTATTTTACTACCTCATCCCAGGCAACTGCATTGCCTGTGTAAATGTCTTTTACCTGATCGCTGCTCAGCTCATCTGTTGTGTTGTTTTTATTCACAATAACTGCGATACCGTCTGTTGCGATTGCCTGGCTGTCAAGTTTGTCTTTCTCATCATCCTGTAATTCACGAGAAGCCATTCCGATATCATAACTTCCATCGATTGCTGATGTCATACCTGTTGTAGAGTCTGTTGTCTGAAGTTCGATCTCTGCTCCTGTGTTGACTTTCTTATAAGCCTCGATCAGTTTTTCCATAACCGGTGATACAGAAGAAGATCCACCGACTACAACTTTTCCGGATGGTTTCGTTCCTGCATAAGCTTCTGCTGAATCATCTCCGATATATCCGTTATCTGAGATTACCTGCTGTCCTTCTTTACTCATGATATATGAGATGAAGTCTTTTGCCAGTTCATTGTCTGCACCTTTCTTTGTTGCAATGTTGAATGGTCTGCAGATCTTGTATTTTCCATCTTTGATGTTCTGCTCTGTTGCTTCTTCACCATCGATCTTTAAAGCTTTTACAGTATCATTTAAAGATCCGAGTGATACATAACCGATTGCGTAATCATCTCCGGCTACTGTTGTAAGCATTACGGATGTGCTGTTTGTGATCTGTGCATCATCTGTTGTCATGTCTACTTTTTCGCCGTCTTTCTTTTCTTCAATTCCGAAAAGTTCGATGAACGCTCCTCTTGTTCCTGAGCCATCTTCTCTGGAAACGATTGTTATATCATTGGAAGAATCCCAGTCACCTTTGCTGCTCTTATCATCAGAAGAACCACTATCTGAACTTCCACATCCAACTGCAAGTCCTGCTGCCATTGTTGCTACGGATAAAACTGCGATAAACTTTTTCATTTTCATAATCATACTCTCCTTAGATTCTCATCTTTTTTTATTCTGATTTTTTTCTTTGTCGCTTTCGACAATAGCTATCTTATAAGACGTATGTTAAATCCAAAATCTGCGAATTGTTAAATGTGTGTAAAGTGTATGTAGGAAATGTATGGAAATGTAAAATTGAATTTCTTAATTTTTCATGCTATAATTCCTCTGCAGGACTTTTCCTGATCAGCTTTTTCAAAAATTATATTCGATATTAACCTTTATACAAAAAGCTGACAGTAATATGTTCTACAGATTCGAACACAATGAATACAAACATATGAAAACTTATTATTTGAGAAGAAAGAGGATATAATTCTATGTGGATTGCAGATCAATGGAAAGATTATGAAGTAATAGATTGTAGTAAAGGTGAGAAATTAGAGCGCTGGGGACAGTACACGCTGGTCCGTCCTGACCCGCAGGTTATCTGGGATACCCCGAAAACCGAGCGTGGATGGAAACATATGAACGGCCACTATCACCGCAGCAAGAAAGGCGGCGGGGAATGGGAATTCTTCAGTCTCCCGGAACAGTGGCAGATTCATTATAAAGAACTGACATTTAATCTGAAGCCTTTCAGCTTCAAGCACACCGGACTTTTCCCGGAACAGGCAACGAACTGGGACTGGTTCTCTGAGAAGATCAGAAATGCAGGAAGACCGATCAAAGTACTGAATCTCTTTGCTTACACAGGTGGTGCTACTCTCGCAGCCGCTGCTGCCGGAGCAAGTGTTACACATGTAGATGCTTCTAAAGGAATGGTTGCATGGGCAAAGGAAAATGCAGCCTCTTCCGGATTATCTGACAGACCGATCCGCTGGCTGGTCGATGACTGTGTAAAATTCGTAGAGCGTGAGATCCGCCGTGGCAATCACTATGATGCCATCATCATGGACCCTCCGTCATACGGACGTGGACCTAAAGGTGAGATCTGGAAGATCGAGGATGCAATTCATCCGCTGATCAAGTTATGTACACAGATTCTGTCGGATGACCCATTATTCTTTCTGGTCAACTCCTATACAACAGGACTTGCACCGGCCGTTCTGACTTATATGCTTGGAACGGAGCTCAAGAAATGGAACGGACATGTGGATTCACAGGAGATCGGACTTCCTGTTACGCATTCCGGACTGGTGCTGCCTTGCGGGGCTTCTGGAAGATGGGAAGCGTTTTAACGCAATAGGAACTGACTTTCCCGGTCCTGAATAAAAATATAGAAGCGATTTCTGTGCTGATTCAATCATGGAGTAACTCATATGCACAGAAAGCGCTTCTATATTTTTATTCAGTTACGTTTTCGCATGCTCTACTCATTAATCTTCCTTCTTCACGGCCACGTTCTATCCCCGTCTTCTGTAAAATCAATCAGCAGTTCGCCTAACGCAACAATATCAACCTCTTTTTCCATTCTTCAGATCCTCCACAATTTCATTATACCGTTTTTTATTTAACCGGTAGAAAAATAATACAACAGCTGTTACAATCCACAGAATCCCCGGAATGGTTGTAAATGCATATTTCATAATACTGATAACCGTATCATTTTGTGCCTGATTTGCCACGTATCCATATTTTCCAAGTAATGCCGCAAGCATCGCTGTACCGATCGCCATTCCAATCTTATTTCCAAGAGAAACGAATGCATATTGAAATCCATCATTCCGAAGTCCGGTTTTCCATTCTCCGTATTCCACACAGTCCGGAATGATCGCATAGATTGCTGTATTAAATCCTGAAAAAAAGAACTGTGTAACACCTGCCAAAATATAGAATACAACTGCTGAATCTTTTACATTAAAGAAATACATTGCCAGCATTGAAATACCTGTTAAAAAGGCAAATATCGAAGCTGTCCTTCCTTTATTGTTAAGTTTTCGGAATACCGGTTGAAAACATGCGGCACCGATAATGGATGGAATAATAATGCACATAGAATAAGTAGTATAATAAGATGCATTTCCTTCTACATATGTAAAATAATATAAAATGTCAGCATTTCTTCCATATAATGTAAATCCAAATAAAACCTGTCCGATTAATGCAAGTATATACGGTCTGTTCTGCATCACGGCTTTTAACTGTACTTTAATTGATATTTTTTCCTTTTCCGGAATTGTCACCTGCTCCTTCGTCTTCGCAAAGCAGAAGAAATGGCATGCCGCAAATATACATCCATAGATAATTGCTACAAATAAATATCCGTTCTTCGCACTCTGGCTTCCCAGCTTTCCAATCAAAGGTACTGTAATAATGTTGATAATCCCGATTGCAATCATAGCCGCAACCGAACGCGAAGTATTAATTTTTGCCCGTTCATCAATGTCCTGTGTCATCGCACCGCAAAGTGTTCCATACGGAATATTTACACATGTGTATCCCAGTACAAGCAGGCAATATGTAATAATCATATAGATAACCTTTGCCGTATCTGGCCAGTCCGGATGTGCCCAGAATGTCAACATTAAAAGCACTGCCGTAATGGGTGCTGCAACAAGCAGCCATGGACGGTAACGTCCCCATCTTGTTTTTGTCTTATCCGTCAACCCTCCGACAATCGGATCATTAATCGCATCCCAGAATCTTGAAAATAACATCAATGCTGAAACAGCCGCCATACTGATTCCAAACACATCTGTATAAAATATCATTAAAAAATTACTTACAAACATCCAACTGAAATTGCATCCGACATCACCAAATCCATATGCAATTTTACTGATCAATGGCACTTTTCCATTCTTACCCTCGTTTCCCATGGCTCCTCCTTATCAGCGTTTCTGACAAAACTTCTGTTCTCTCCTGATCTAATCTTTATTCCTGTACATTAATGATTACTTTCATCGTTGTTTCCCGGTTATCATCGATATACTGATAAGCTTTCAGATACTCCTGGAATGCAAATGTTTTTGAGATCAGTGGTCTTAAATGAACCTTTTCTTCATTTACAAGTCTGATTCCGTCAACATAGTCATCGTGCCGGTACATCATTGTGCTCTTGATATCCAGTTCATGATCATTAGCCACTGCAAGATCAATCTCTGCCATTCCTGCAAACACTGCAACCAATACAATAATGCTTCCTTTTCTTGCATACTTGATTGCCTGTCCCATTGTGATGTTATTTCCTGCACAATCATAAATCACATCGGCTTTGTCTGGTCCGAATGTTTCCAACATTGCTTCACCGAAATCTTTTTCTTTTGTATTCACACAGACATCAATGCCACATTCTTTCGCCTTATCCAGACGGAGATCACTGACATCCGTGATCATAACTTTTGCTGCTCCCATTCCCTTTGCTGCCTGTGCCACAAGATTACCAATCGGACCGGCACCAAGCACGGCAATGTTCATTCCTTTCACATCACCAACCTGCTTTACTCCGTGAACTGCAACAGCCAGTGGCTCGATCATTGCACCTTCTTCATATGACATTTCTTCCGGAATTGGTGTTACTTTCGATGCATCTACTGCAAAATATTCTGATGCTGTTCCGGTTGTCTGGAATCCCATAACTTTTAATTCTTCACACAAATTGTATTTTCCGTGTCTGCATGGATAACATTCTCCGCAATAAACCTGTGGCTCAATTGTTACTTTCTGACCTTCGTGAAATACTGTCACATCTTTCCCAAGTTTTACAACTTCACCGGATACTTCATGTCCCTGTGTTACCGGATATGAGGTAAATGGATGCTTGCCGTGATATACATGAATATCAGAACCACAAATGCCGATATTCATAATCTTTACCAATACCTGATCATCTTTTACCTCCGGAACTGGTACCTCTCTGAAAATAATCTCTCCTGGTTTTGTCATTACCTGCTGTAACATATTGTTTTCCTCCTTCATTCTTTTGTTTTATCTTTTATTAAATGTTTTATTAAAGTAATTACATTATTGTACAACCACTCTATTTTGTCAATATATGAATGCCTATTTCTACTTGTTGCACAAGTTTGATCAACTTTTTTATGCATATTTACCAACTGGATATGCATAGAATTTGCCACTGGCAACTTCTCTTGCATACTTAGATATCTATAAAACCTGCCAATTGCAGCTTCTTCCGAACATCTGACAATAAAAAAAGAGGTAAATATTCAAAGTCCGTAATCATTACGAGCCTTGAATTTCACCTCAGTTTTTCATTCTTATTCTTTTTCCTACAACATATCAAATTTATAAATGCTGTATATATTCAGAGAGGAAATGTTTTGCCGCTCCGACAGCTGATGCCTCTCTTTTATAGGAGCAATTTTTTAAGTAACGTACATCATGTTCAAAACCATTATATGCCATCACTTTTTCCCCCAGTGGTATCATATACTCTGATAAATACCCCCCGACTTCTCCTCCAAGTATGATATCTGTGTCATACGCCATTCGCAGATTGGAAATCAAAATAGCCAGATTATCCAGATACTGATTCCATTTTTCCACAGTCTTTGTATTTTTCTGCTCCACTTTTTCCATAAATTGTTCCAACGTCATTTCCTGCTCTTCATCAGTCAATGCACTGGCTGCGCAATAGGCATCTGCACACCCGGCTTTTCCGCAATAACATTTCTTTCCTCCCGGCACCAGAATCATATGTCCGAATTCTCCTGCTTTCTGATTCTGACCAGCCACCAGTTTTCCATTAATACAGAATGCGCCGCCTAATGTATTGTTGAGCGAAAGATACACAGCATCCTGATATTCATGCATATCTTCTGCCATCATCGCAGCATTTGCATCATTTGCAAAATACACCGGATAAGAAAATACCTGTTCCAGAAAGCTCAGACTGAAATTCTCCAATTGCAGTGCATGAGATTTCACAACCATTCTATTCGCCTGATCAATAATACCGGGAATCGAAATTCCGATTCCTAATATCTTTTCCCGGTCTTCTACATCTTTCAGGAAGTCCTCCACCATTTCAGCTACTTTTAAGCAATAAGATGTTTCTGTTGAAAATTTTAACCGCATCCGGATTGTTTTTTCTATTTCATACTGCATGTTCAGCAATACGATTCCCAGATGATTTGCTGTGATCACTACACCGACTGCATATTTATATGCCGGATTAATCCCTATCCGTTTTGCTTTACGACCGCCGGTAGATTCATATTCTCCTATCTCGATGACCATATTCCGGTCGATCAGTTCGTTTACATTAGAAAGCACCGTCGGCATACTTAAGCTCAGATTCTGCGCCAGTTCTGCCTTTGATGTAATTTTATTATTGATGATATAGTTTACAATTTTAGATTTTGTAATATTCTTTTTTTCATTTCGCCCTGCCATATCAGACCTCTTTTATAAATTATTTTACAAAAGTATCTTAGTCCTTTTTTGCTATTCTGTAAAGAAAAAATATGTTGCTTCTAAAAAACTTTTTCCCAAGGCACAACGATATAAAACAAGCCACCGGGACAGATACCACTCTTTTTTCTCCATCCCAATGGCTCAATTTAATATTCCTATTACATCCGCTAACGAATCACATACCCGATACGTAAGTTCCCGTATCTCCTGTGTCGGCTGCACAAGATCCGGCACCATGATCACATGCATCCCGGCCTGATGTGCGGACAGGATTCCTCCCGGCGCATCTTCAAACGCCATACAATATTCCGGCTGTATTCCCAGACTTTCACATGCTTTCTGATAAATCTCCGGATCCGGCTTCGCTTTCTTAACCATATCTCCACAGACCACACTGTCAAAATACGAATCTATTCCGGCCCGGATCAGATTCCCCATGGCATACTCTCTGCTGGAAGATGTCGCTACTGCCATCTTATATCCTTGCGATTTTCCATAAGCCAGCAGTTCTTTTGCACCTTTTTTCAGCGGAAGACCTTCTTTATCCACAATTTTCCAGAAGTTATCCCGTGTCAGTTTTCCAAATTCTTCAAATGGAAAGTCTTCCCGGATATATTTTCTGAAATATTCATTCCGGCCTGCGCGGTTCATTCCGAGTGTGTGATAGATGACGTCCCCCATATGCGGGATTCCCAATTCATCACCTGCAATCTCCCATGAGCGCTGTACAATACGCTCAGAATCGAACAACAGACCATCCATGTCAAATATAAAAGCTTTTATATCCATCCTAGAACTCTATGCCTCTTCCAAGTGCATCCTTCAGATAATCTGCAACTTCTTCTAATTTATGTACGGCCTCCATCTTCTCTTCGAATTCATCCCCGATGGATTCCTTATTAATGAGTGCCTGCTGAATCTTCTTTACATCTTTGATTAAATTCTCTGTCATATCAAAAACCTCCCTTTTACTGTCTATCAGGAAATTTACTTTCCGATGATCGATTTACCTCAATGTATGTATCAGCATTATAACACAAAACTTTTTACTATTCTCTGAAATTATGTTACAATTTGATTAATTTTTGCAAATTATTATCTTTTTCTCAGATTTGTTCATGCATCATTCGAACGAATTCTTCCATTACACGTGTTTTATATTTGTGTGTCTTGTAATAGAAGAATACTTTTCTCTTTGCTTCTTCCCCATCTAATTTGTAGTACACCAGATTTTCAAATGTCGGGAGCTGGCTTACCAGGATATCGCTGATGAAGGTTGCTCCAAGCTGCGTAGACGAGGCCATATATGCTGTCGACTGCTGATTGAATTCCAACACGATATTGGGCTTAAATCCGACGTTTCGGCACAGCCTGTCTCCTCTGGTTCTGGTATCATTTCCCTGTGTCAGCATAATAAACGGAAGATCCGCAAATCTCCCTAACGGAACTGCCGGATATTTCTGGTTCAGATAATTTTTATTTTTGATATTCTTATAAGAAAGCTGATACATTCCCAGTTCTTCATTTACGGCAAAATGTTTTGGAACCGCAAGTAATATATTTTCTTCGCAATATAATTCTTTATTATATAGAATACTGTCATAGTGATAATTATCAATGACAAAATCCAGCGCATTACTGCCCAGCATTTCTTCCAGTTCGGCTGTATTCCCCTCTATCAGCTGAATATGTACATCCGGAAATTTCTGATTGAATTGGGTGATCAGAGACGGTACCACATATGCGGCAAACAGCGTACTTGCTCCTACTGCAAGATTCCCCGTCTTCAGACCCGCCAGGTCATTGATGTAATTCTCTACCCGCTGTTCGATCTGGGTGATCTCCTCCGCTGCCTCAATATATACTTTTCCGACCTCTGTAAGCTGGAGCGGTGTTGTACTTCTGTCAAATAATGGTTCCCCGATAATCTCTTCAATCTTTTTGATCCTTGCACTCAAAGACGGCTGACTGATGTACAGATTCTGTGCCGCTTTGGTAAAACTTCTTTCTTTATACACTTCATAAACATATTTTTTCCATACAAACATACACGTAACCTCTCATATCCTGCTATCATCTGTTTCCTCTTTTCACATGACAGCTATAGTCAGACTCTTATAATTGTTATAACACTATAAGTATTAGATTCTCTGTCCACACGGACGTATCATTATATTAATGAAACAATTATTCCAATATGAATTTGGGGTTTATTGGAATAAAGATAAAATAATAAAAAGCGGGGAATAAAATTATGAAACCAATCGTACGCGCCGGGCGCATGAAACCAGTACACTCTGATATCCGTGGTCCATTATTCGTAGAAGCTATGAAACGCCAGAAACAGGGGATCGATATCTTAAAATTAAATACCGGGAATCCTGCAACCTTTGGCTTTGGTCTGCCTGACAGCATCAAAAACGCTCTGATGGAACACATGCAGGACGGTGTCGGCTACTGTGACTTCAAAGGAATGCCTCAGGCAAGACAGGCAATCTGTGATTATGAGACCAGTAAAGGTATCAAAGGTATCACATCAGATGATGTATTCATCGGTAACGGTGTCAGCGAAGTTGTATCGTTCGCTTTAACACCTTTGTTAAATGATGGAGATGAAGTCTTAGTTCCTTCTCCTAGTTACTCCCTCTGGTGCAATTCCGTATATCTCGAAGACGGTAAACCGGTCTTCTATACCTGTGATGAACAGGCCAACTGGTATCCGGACATTCAGGATATCCGTTCCAAGATCACAGATAAGACAAAAGCAATCGTTATCATCAATCCGAATAACCCGACCGGTGTACTCTATCCAAAGGAACTCCTTCTTGAGATCATCCAGATTGCAAGAGAATCCGGACTTCTGATCTTTGCAGATGAAATCTATGACCGTCTCGTTATGGATGGCAAACAGCACATCTCTCTTGCTTCACTGACAGAGGATGTTCCGGTCATTACATTAAACGGTCTGTCCAAATCACACTGTCTGTGCGGATACCGCTGCGGATGGATGGTCATCAGCGGTCCAAGAGAACTGACCGAAGATTACAGACAGGGCATCATCCAGTTAACATCTCTGCGTCTGTGCGCCAATACCATGGCACAGATCGTCATCCCTGCAGCTCTTGATGATATGGAGACACCTGCTTCTATGGTTCGGCCGGGCGGCAGAATCTATGAGCAGCGTGAAGCAACCGTTCGTGAACTTGAGAAGATCGACGGTCTGTCATTTGTAAAAAATGACGCTGCATTCTATGTCTTCCCGAAACTGGACGTGAAGAAATTTAACATCACCAATGACAAGCAGTTTGCCCATGATCTGCTGGATGTCACCAATATCCTGCTCGTTCCCGGAAGTGGATTCGACTGGAAAGATCCGGATCATTTCCGTATCGTCATGCTTCCGCAGGCAGATATCTTAAGTGATGCGATTCGCCGGATGGGAACATTCCTTGACGGATATAAGCAGAAATAATATGAGCAACAGCCATCCTTAAATAGTACATAGATAAAATACATTCCCGGTAAAAATCCAATCTCTCTTTTTTCGTCGATGTTTCAGTTATCCGGGGATGTATTTTTATCTGCTTTTCACTGTATTCCAGGCTCCGACTACTTCATTTACGGTGCTGACTGTCACAAATGCATGTTCATCTGTTTCGTGGATGAAAGATAATAATTTTCCATATTCATTCTTTTCTAATATCGTTACAACTTCTACATGCTCTGCATGATCCAGGCCTCCATATGCCGGATAAATCGTCGCACCTCTGCGTAATTCCTTTACAATATAATTCTGAATTTTTTCATGCTCCTTTGAAAGAATGGATACTTTCTTACGCACATGGAATCCATCACAGAACCGGTCTAATACCTGACCGTAAATCAACGTACCAACAAGACTTATTACCATTGTCTCCCGATCATATACAAAGATCGCTGCCATCGATATGAGCACACCTATGATCGTAATACTCTGTCCTATTTTAAATCCAAGATACTTATTGATCAACTTCGCAACAATATCAATTCCCCCGCTGGATGCATTCATGTTAAATAAGACGGCCTGTCCTGCGCCAACCACGATCATGAAGCATACCAGATCGATCACGATATTCCCGGACAAGGATTCCACATGCGGAGTCAGTATCTCAAAAATCCTCAGATACATCGGAAGCATAAGTGATGCAAGAACGGTCTTCACACCGAATTCCTTGCCGATAAAAATATACCCTATGACCAACAGTATCATATTTAAGACAAATGTAATTGTCGATACCGGTAACGGAATGATCTTTACCAGAACAAGAACCAGTCCTGACAGACTTCCAAGCACCAGATTATTTGGCATCATTTCATAATATACAGCTGCCGACATTAAGAACATGCCGCCCAGCATCATAATAAATTCTTTTTTTGTTATCTTCATTTCATTCTTCCTTAATTCAATATTTCCGCACAAAGATGTACTCCTCTTTTTTGTGCAAAGAGGAGTACATCTTTTTCTGAAGGGTGTCTATGCCTAAATCTGTTTCAGGCATATCTATACAATTATCATTGTTTTTATCCAGCACCCGGCGGTTAGTCCACCAATGCCGATAATTTCTTGTCCAGAGCTATCATGATCAGTGCCGCTGCAAACGATACAACCGCAACTCCGATACATGCTACTTTGAATTCAATCTTTCCGCCAAACAGCAGTCCATATACCGGACCATAACTCTTTGCTGCGATAAATGTTGCAAATCCCCATACCGACATCATAACAGCCAGATAACGGCTCGGTGAATATTTACTGATAAATGAATGCCCCAGTGGTGAGAAGAACATCTCTCCCATTGTCAGAAGGAAGGCAAATACGATCAGCCATAACACACTTGCCTTTTCCCCACCACGCATGATATCAATTGCTGCGTAGAAGAGATATCCGACACCGATGATCGCAATTCCAAGTCCGGTCTTTCTGAACAGACTCATATCACCCTGCGGTCTTGCCGCCAGTTTCTTCCATAATTCCGCTGTTACAGGTCCCAGGATAACACAGAACAGTGAGTTGGCTGCATCAAACCATGTAGACGGTACCTGATAACCTGCTACTACCCAGTCCATATTCTCTGCCCAGTAGAAATATACCGGCATATATCCCAGATACCAGAATATCCAGAATACGATGGAGAATAACGAAGCTACAAAGATTGCACCGATACGTTTCTTCTCGATCATTGTAAGCGGCTGCTTTGTTCCTGTCTCTTCTTTTTTCTTTGCCTCTGCTGCTTTTTCCTCTTCTGTCAGAGTCTTCTTGAATGGAAGCTTTCCAAGATCACCTAAGAATCTCCAGCACACAAAGATATACCAGAGTCCTCCGAGAACCATCATCAATGCTGCCATCTTAAAGCATGGTGCAAATCCAAGCACACCATCTTTTGCAAATACATCCTTATACAGGATTCCCACCAGGAATGTTCCGATGAATGCACCCACATTTACCAGTGTATAACGCATCGAAAATGCCGGATCCATCTGTGATTTGTCCGTGATAACACGTCCGATGATCGCACCGTTTTTGAATAATGCAAGTCCCAGGCTTACCAGGAAGATCATCGCATATACTCCGGCAGAACTCTTTGCGATTCCTCCGGTGAAATATCCTGCCGCAGCAATAAACATACCAACCGGTGTCGTATATCTCGCACCGATATACTTATCTACGATCACTGCCCCAAACAGTGGAAGCAGATAAGAAAATGCGGTCAGGTTTGACTGCATATTGGCAGCCACTGTATCCGAAAGTCCGAGTCCTCCGGTTGCAACCGAAGCAGTTACAAAAATCAAAATCAGCGAACGTCCCAGATAATATGCCAGACGTTCAAAAATCTCTGTACAGGCACATACCCAGAACGCTGCCGGAAAGCCTTTCTTTTTTGTCTCCATATTCTTTTCCCCACTTTTTTCTAAATTCAGTCCTTACTTTTTATGTACTTTTATTTTCTCTTCCTTATTTTGTACATATATCCTTGTCTGTCTTATTTTATATCTTTCAAGAATGCTTTATATCCTCTGTAAGCTTCATAAATATCAGCCTTACTTGTCACCTCATACGGTGCATGCATAGAAAGTACAGCAACACCGCTGTCAATGACATTCATGCCATAATTTGCCATGATATATGCAATGGTTCCGCCGCCCCCAAGATCGACTCTTCCCATCTCCGCTGTCTGGAATCCGACTTCGTTATTGTCTAATACCTGACGCACTTTTGCGATATATTCCGCATTGGCATCGTTACTGTTATTCTTTCCGCGGCTTCCGGTAAATTTATTAAATACCAGACCTCTTCCAAAGTATGCTGTATTCTTTTTCTCAAATGCATCTGCATACAATGGATCAAATGCTGCACTCACATCAGAAGAAAGCATATAAGAATTTCTCAGAGCTCTTCTGACTTTTAACGGATTGCCATCTTCGGTAAGTGCCATCAGTTCTGCCACATAATCTTCAAAGAATCTGGAATGCATACCTGTTGCCCCAACGCTTCCGATCTCTTCTTTATCTACCAGAATACAACAGCTTGTTCTTTCCGGATTCTCTGTTTCCAGCATTGCAAATAATGAAGTAAAAGCACAGACCCTGTCATCCTGTCCGTATCCGATCACCATACTTCTGTCCAGTCCGCAGTCTCTTGCCTTTCCTGCCGGCACGATCTCCAGTTCTGCTGAGAGGAAATCTTCCTCTTCCATATCAAGATTCTCCTTTAAGAACTGTACTACGGCTGCCTTTACCAGCTCTTTTTCTTCTTTCTCTAACTCATCATTGCCTGTAAGCGGCTTTGTTGCAACGAGGATATCCAATCCTTCTCCTTCGACTACCACGCCCGCCTTTTTCTCAATCTGCTGCTGTGACAGATGGATCAGAAGATCTGAAATCACAAGTACCGGATCATCTTCCTTTTCCCCAATAATAATGTCCTGCACTGTTCCGTCTTTTTTTGCAATCGTTCCATGGATTGCAAGCGGAATTGTAACCCACTGATATTTCTTGATCCCACCATAGTAATGCGTATCCAGATATGCCATATCACTGTCTTCATATAATGGATTCTGCTTTACATCTATTCTTGGTGAATCAATGTGTGCTCCAAGAATATTCATACCTTCTTCTAACGGTTTCTTACCGAGCTGGAACATTACAAACGCTTTCCCCATGCAGTCTGCATACACCTTATCCCCGGCTTTTAAAGTGGTTCCCTCAGAAATACAATCTTCCAGATTCTTATATCCCCATGTATCTGCCATCTTCTTTCCAAGCTTTACACATTCACGCTCTGTCTTCCCGATATCCAGACATTCTTTATAGCGGACACTCAGCTCTTCTAATTCTTTCTGCTGAATTTCTGTGTATTCTTTCCACATATTTTTTCGCTGCATCTTTTCGCTCCTCCTTTTCCTTCGCAGTCTTTCTATAAAAATAGTATCTCTGTTTGCAAAATATATCCAACGAAAAAAAAACATGTTCTATAAGAAAATCTTATGTTTTTACATTATTCTGCTAAATGTAAAATAAGTGTTTTCTCCTTT
>NZ_JAMOYX010000021.1:0-47420 GCF_023669465.1 Dorea sp. MB18-49 | reverse complement strand
AATGGATAACCAGAATAATAAGAATAACAAGAATAATAAACAGGGTATATCGTTTATTTTACTGGTCACAGTTATTACATCGATCCTGGTGATCGCACTGTTCCAGTTTCAGGGAATGACCTCTGCAAAAGAGATTACCTATAATAAATTTCTGAAAATGGTAGATGACGGAGAGGTCAGAAAAGTACAGATCCAGAGTGACAAAATCATGATTGTTACAAAAAAGGACAAGGACAGCGGGGTTGCACAGGAATATTACACAGGAGTGGTGAATGACGATGACCTGACAAAGCGTCTGGAGAAGGCAGGCGTGGAGTTTAAGCAGGAGATTCCGGATACTACATCGGCAGTAGCGATGAACGTGATCTTAACATTCCTGCCAATTGCATTCTTTGTCGGAATGATCATCTGGATGACAAAGCGTATGTCAAAGGGCGGCGGCATGATGGGAATCGGTAAGAGCAATGCCAAGATGTATGTGGAAAAGCAGACCGGAGTTACATTTAAAGATGTAGCCGGACAGGATGAAGCGAAAGAATCTTTACAGGAAGTGGTAGATTTTCTCCATAATCCGGGAAAATATACGAGTGTCGGTGCAAAGCTTCCGAAGGGAGCACTGTTGGTCGGCCCTCCGGGAACAGGTAAGACGCTTTTGGCGAAAGCAGTAGCAGGAGAAGCAAAGGTGCCGTTCTTTTCATTGAGTGGTTCGGCATTTGTGGAAATGTATGTCGGTGTCGGAGCATCCAGAGTGCGTGATCTGTTCAAGCAGGCACAGCAGATGGCACCATGTATCATTTTCATCGACGAGATTGATGCGATCGGTAAAAGCCGAGACAATCAGATGGGTGGCAATGATGAGCGTGAGCAGACACTGAATCAGCTGCTTGCAGAGATGGATGGATTTGAAAGCAATAAAGGACTGGTACTTTTGGCTGCAACTAACAGACCGGAGATTTTGGATCCTGCATTATTAAGACCGGGACGTTTTGACAGACGTATCATTGTTGAAAAACCAGATCTGAAAGGACGTGTAGAAGTCCTGAAGGTTCATTCTAAAGATGTGAAGATGGATGAGACAGTCAATCTGGAGGAAATCGCACTTGCGACATCCGGAGCAGTAGGTTCTGATCTTGCAAATATGATCAATGAAGCGGCAATTAATGCTGTAAAGCATGGAAGAAATGCAGTATGTCAGTCTGATTTATTTGAAGCGGTAGAAGTGGTACTTGTAGGTAAGGAAAAGAAAGACCGTATCATGAGCCAGGAAGAACGAAGGATTGTTTCTTACCATGAAGTCGGACATGCACTTGTAAGTGCATTGCAGAAAGATGCGGAGCCGGTACAGAAGATTACAATCGTTCCACGTACAATGGGAGCACTTGGTTATGTAATGCAGACTCCGGAAGAAGAAAAATTCCTGAATACCAAAAAAGAACTTCAGGCAATGTTAGTCGGACTGCTTGCAGGACGTGCGGCAGAAGAAGTAGTGTTTGATACGGTTACAACAGGAGCCTCTAATGATATTGAGAAAGCAACAAGCGTAGCAAGAGCGATGATCACACAGTATGGTATGAGCGAGAAATTCGGATTGATCGGTCTGGAATCTATTCAGAACCGTTATCTGGACGGACGCCCGGTCAGCAACTGTGGACAGCAGACAGCATCAGAGATTGACGAAGAAGTTATGAAGATGTTGAAAGATGCTTACGAAGAGGCAAAACAGCTTCTGAGAAATCACAGACAGGCGCTGGATAAAATTGCTGCATTCCTGATTGAAAAAGAGACAATTACCGGAAAAGAATTTATGGAGATTTTCCATGAAGTAGAAGGAATTGATCCAGATGCACCGAAGAAGGAAGAAGCAAGAATCGGTATGAATCCGGTAGAGGGTGAAGGATTTGTGATGAAGCCGGCAGATGATATAGATGATGCGCATAACGCAGATGTACAGGAAAAATCAGAAAAGACAGAAGAAAAAACTGTCGGAACAGCAACTGAATCTGTTCATGAAGAATAGAATTCTATAAAAAAGAACAAAAGATATGAAGTATGGCAAGAGCCGGCTTCATATCTTTTTTCTTTTCAATTATATTTGTCTGGTATATAATAGGCAGGATAAGATTATTCTGGAGGAGATATAACATGAAAGGAAGATTGTTCGGAGTCGGAGTTGGTCCAGGTGATCCGGAACTTATGACGTATAAGGCTGTTCGTACGATAGAAAAATGTCCGGTAATAGCAGTGCCTGCGAAGGGCAGGGAACATGCGGTCAGTTACAGAATTGCGGCAGGAATGGTAGATAATATGGAAGAAAAAGAATATCTGGATCTGGATACGCCGATGACAAAGGACAGACAGATTCTGAATCAGAATTATGAGAAAGCTGCCAAAAGGATCATAGAGGAACTGGAAAAGGAAAAAGATGTAGCATATCTGACATTGGGAGATCCAACGATTTATTCGACTTATATGTATATTCAACGTATTATAAAGGAAAAAGGATATGAAACATCAATTATAAACGGGATTCCATCATTTTGCGCAGCTGCATCAAAACTGAATGAAAGTCTGGCAGACAGAGCAGATGAGCTTCATGTGATTCCATCCAGCTATGATATAAGGAACGCATTGAGATATCCGGGAACGAAGGTCCTGATGAAGTCTGCTTCCAGATTAGCGGAGGTAAGGGAAATCCTGGAAGAAAAAAATGTGGATGTAAAGATGATAGAAAATTGTGGGATGGCAGACGAACAGATATATGAACGGTTGGAAGATATACCAGAGCATGCCAGCTATTATTCGCTTCTGATTGTAAAAGAATCTGTGTAACATTCATAAGCAACGGGTAAGAAAATAGTAAAAGAAAATGTACAGGTGACATATATGGAAAATTTTAATATACAGGAAGAACTGAAGAAGCTGCCAGGAAAACCAGGTGTATATCTTATGCACGATGAAAAAGATGCGATCATTTATGTCGGAAAAGCAATCAGTCTTAAAAACCGTGTCCGACAGTATTTTCAGAGCAGCAGGAATAAGGGAGCCAAGATAGAACAGATGGTGACACATATTTCCAGGTTCGAATATATTGTGACGGATTCCGAGCTGGAAGCGCTTGTTCTGGAATGTAATCTGATTAAAGAACACAGACCAAAATACAATACGATGCTGATGGATGATAAAACGTATCCATTTATAAAAGTAACTGTAAATGAACCTTTCCCGCGTGTAATGATGGCAAGGCGGATGAAGAAAGATAAGGCAAAATATTTTGGTCCGTATACCAGTGCCGGTGCAGTAAAAGATACTATTGAACTGATACGAAAGCTTTATCATATTCGAAGCTGCAATCGTTCACTCCCAAAAGATATCGGAAAAGAACGTCCGTGTCTCAATTATCATATCCATCAGTGTTATGCGCCGTGTCAGGGCTACATTTCCAGAGAAGAGTACAGGAAATCTATTGATGAAGTAGTAAGATTCCTGAATGGAAATTATGATCCGATATTAAAAGAACTGGAAGAAAAGATGCTGGATGCATCCGAAAATCTGGAATTCGAGAAAGCAATAGAATACAGGGAACTTCTTGCAAGCGTTCAGAAGATCGCTCAGAAACAGAAGATTACAGATACAGCAGGGGACGACAGGGATATTATTGCAATGGCTTCGGAAGGTGAGGACGCGGTTGTACAAGTCTTCTTTATCCGGGGAGGAAGGTTGATCGGACGGGATCATTTTTATCTGAAGATTGCGGAAAATGATACAAAAAGCGAAATCCTGTCAAGCTTTATCAAGCAATTTTATGCAGGAACACCGTATATCCCGGCCGAGTTAATGTTGCCGGAAGAGATTGAAGACCAGGAGATTATAGAGGAGTGGCTGACGACCAGAAGGGAACATAAAGTACGGCTTCGTATACCGAAGAAAGGGACAAAAGAAAAGCTGGTAGAGCTGGCGCAGAAGAATGCACAGATGGTATTAAAGAATGACAAAGAACGTCTGAAGCGTGAAGAAGGAAGAACGATCGGAGCGGTGAAGGAACTGGAAAAAATACTGGGACTTACCGGAATTATACGTATGGAGGCTTATGATATCTCTAATACAAACGGATTTGATTCGGTTGGTTCTATGGTCGTTTATGAGCATGGAAAGCCAAAGCGTAATGATTATCGCAAATTTAAGATAAAAAGTGTACAGGGACCGGATGACTACGCAAGTATGAATGAGGTGTTGACCCGAAGATTCGAGCATGGATTAAGGGAACGACAGGATGAAAGTGAGACAGGCGGATTTCAGGCATTCCCGGATCTGATCATGATGGACGGAGGCCGGGGACAGGTGAATATTGCATTGGAGGTCCTGGAGAAGCTGAATCTGCACATTCCTGTGTGTGGAATGGTAAAAGACGATAATCACAGAACCAGAGGATTGTATTTCAATAATGTAGAATTACCGATTGACCGTAATTCGGAATGTTTTCGCCTGATCACCAGAATACAGGATGAGGCGCATCGGTTCGCAATCACATTCCACAGACAGTTAAGAAGTAAAGGACAGGTACATTCGATACTGGATGATATTCCGGGAGTGGGACCTGCAAGAAGAAAAGACCTGATGCGGAGCTTTGAAAATATTGAAGCAATCCGGAATGCAACAGTGGATGATCTGAAAGAGCTGCCGTCCATGAATGAAAAATCTGCGCAGGAAGTGTATAAATTTTTTCACCAGGATACTTAAGTATGGTATAATATGGCTATCAGATTTTTAATACGTGTGAGGTAAAAGAATATGGCGAATAAAGTAAAATTAAAAACACTCGTTGAAAAAATGAATCTCAAAAATCTTACACCGGATGTAGATCTTTCCGAAAAAGAAGTTGAGATACCAGACATTAACAGACCGGCTTTGCAGCTTACCGGATTCTTTGAACATTTTGATTCCGAACGTGTGCAGATCATAGGATATGTGGAGTACACATTCCTGGAGAAGATGACAGATGAAGTTAAGAAAAAAAAGATTTATGAAACACTGCTTTCTTACAAGATTCCATGTCTGATCTTCTGCAGAAACCTTCCGCCGGAGGCAATGCTTCTTGAAATGGCAGAAAAGGCTAATATTCCAGTGTTCCAGACAGAGAAGAAGACATCAGAATTTACAGCAGAGATTATCCGCTGGCTGAATGTAGAACTTGCGCCATGCATTTCTATCCATGGTGTGCTGGTTGATGTATATGGTGTCGGAGTACTGATCATGGGAGAAAGCGGAATCGGTAAAAGTGAGGCGGCTCTGGAGCTGATCAAACGTGGACACCGTCTTGTCAGTGATGATGTAGTTGAAATCCGCAGAGTCAGTGATGAGACACTTGTAGGAACGGCACCGGATATTACGAGACATTTTATCGAACTGCGAGGTATCGGTATCGTAGACGTCAAGGCTCTGTTTGGTGTATTAAGTGTCAGAGAGACACAGAATATTGATCTTGTTATCACTCTGGAAGAGTGGAATAAGAATAAAGAATACGACCGCCTCGGTCTCGAAGAAGAATATACAGAATTCCTTGGTAACAAAGTGGTTTGCCATCATCTGCCAATTCGTCCTGGACGTAATCTTGCAATCATTGTTGAGACGGCAGCAGTTAACCACAGACAGAAACAGATGGGATATAATGCAGCTCAGGAACTGTACAAACGTGTTCAGCAGAATTTAATAAAGAAATAGGAGAAATACAGAAAATGAAATATTGCTTTGGAGTAGATATCGGGGGAACAACTGTAAAATTAGGTTTGTTTACAACCGAAGGAGAGATTGTAGATAAATGGGAGATTAAGACACGCACAGAGAATCAGGGTGAAGCCGTTCTTCCGGATATTGCTGCTGCTTTGAATGAAAAGTTAGAGGAAAAGCAGATTCCGAAAGATGAAGTGGAAGGAATCGGAGTCGGAGTTCCTGCACCGGTAGATTCGGAAGGAGTTGTTCAGAATACAGCGAACCTTGGCTGGGGATATAAAGAAGTAAAAAGAGAGATGGAAGAACTTTCCGGTATGAAAGCAGAGATAGGGAATGATGCCAATGTAGCTGCACTTGGAGAGATGTGGCTGGGTGCAGGAAAGGGCCGCAAAAATATTATTATGGTCACACTTGGAACCGGAGTCGGCGGTGGAATTATTATTGATGGTAAACCATTGGTAGGAGCACATGGTGCAGGTGGTGAGATCGGACATCTTTGTGTGAATTATGAAGAGACAGATCACTGCGGCTGCGGCAACACAGGATGCCTGGAGCAGTATGCATCTGCAACAGGTATTACAAGACTTGCCAATATTCGTCTGGCTAAGGATGATAAAGCGTCTGTATTAAGAGGACAGGAAGTCAGCGCCAAGACCGTATTTGATGCTGTTAAGGCAGACGATGAAGTGGCAAAAGAGATTGCAGAGGAATTTGGAAAATATCTTGGACATGCGATGGCTAATCTTGCAGCTGTTGCAGATCCTTCAGCAATTGTAATTGGAGGAGGCGTTTCGAAAGCAGGAGAAGTACTTCTTCAGTATGTTGAAAAGAATTTTAAGGAAAAAGCATTCTTTGCGAACAAAGATACGGAATTTGTTCTTGCTACACTAGGAAATGATGCCGGTATCTGTGGAGCTGCGAAACTGATTCTTTAGAGCTTTTAGAGAGTTATACATCCTTTTGGATGTCAGGTATAATAAAAACTGCGGAAACATTTTGTTCCCGCAGTTTTTTATTGTCATGCATTTGGAAGGAGCTTCCAGTGGCAGGTCCTGTAGATACCTTTCTGTAGATATCATAGGCTTGTACAGTATGGTTACTGAGAAGTATCTCCGCCGGTAGAGCCACCTGTATTACCACCGGTAGAACCACCACCTGTATTACCACCGGTAGAACCACCACCTGTATTACCACCGGTAGAACCACCACCTGTATTACCACCGGTAGAACCACCACCTGTATTACCGCTGGTAGAGCCACCTGTATTACCGCCGGTAGAGCCACCTGTGTTACCGCCGGTAGAACCACCTGTGTTACCACCGGTATTATCACTGGTAGTGCCTGTATTATTGTTATAACTGTTTCCTGTATTGTTTGAATAAGAAGAAGCATCTTCAGTTGTATCATTGTCTTCTGTAGAAGACTTATACTTTCTTCCGGAAGAGTATCCGTGACCGGAACATGTTTCGGATGGAAGCGTGTCTTTGGCAAAATATTCTGTAATAGAAGGGCATCCGTTGGTTGCAAGCTTTCCGGTAATAGTACATATACTCTTTTTCTCAACAGAGGTCGGAACCTTAAAATCTTTACTTTCCAGATTCTCGTGAATACGACTCATAATACCTTTCCAGAGTCTGAAGCGGAAACTTGTGTCATAATCACATTCTTTATTGTCGTCATAACCGCCCCATACAGCACATGTATAATATGGTGTAAATCCACAGAACCATAAGTCTTTATTGGATGTTGTGGTACCTGTCTTTCCGGCTACCGGCATATTCGGAAGCTGGCATGCTGTACCTGTTCCGGAATTGACAACATCTTCCATTGCACTGGTAAGAAGATAAGCTGTGCTGTCTTTGATAACTGTATGAGATTCGCCTGTTCCGTCAAGAAGAACGTTGCCATCGTGGTCTACAACTTTACTATATAAAGTTGGTTTGTTATAGACGCCGCCGTTAGCGATAGAGGCATAAGCGGCACACATTTCATAGTTATAGACACCTTCTGTGATTCCACCAAGTGCGAGCGTCTGTGAAGTGCTGTCATCAAAGACCTTGCCGTTGATTGTTTTGTCTTTTACCAGAGTACTGATACCGAATTTTTCACAGTATTCATAGCCTAATTCCTGAGTGATTTCATCGCTTAACTTTACGGCAACTACGTTGATGGATTTTTTGATACCATTTCTGAGCGTTGTTGTACCGCCGTACTGTTTGTTGGCATTCCGCAAAACATTTCCATTCTTTAAGGTATATGGTTCATCATCAATTGTTGTTGCGAGTGTCTTATCACAGGAATCTAATGCCGGTGCATAAGCTGCAAGGATCTTAAAAGTAGAACCAGGCTGTCTCTTGGAACCCTGATAAGCTCTGTTCAGTCCAAGACTGGAAGCTTTTTCTCCACGGCCGCCGACCATTGCTTTGATCTGTCCAGTCTTCTGATCCATGATTGTGATAGAAGACTGTGGCTGAGGGGTAATGGTAATACGTTCATCATAGGTATCACCCTCCTGGGCAATCGTGGATTTCCATTCTGCCACCATTGCTTTTGCGGCATCTTCACTGGAGTAGAGAAGTCCCTGATCATTTCCGTAAGTTTTTTCTACATAATTTTTAATATTATTACTTCCATAGTTTTCAACCGATCCATCAGCACGGGTTACCGTCAGCGCATAATCAAGACCATACTCTTTCAGACCAGGATAGTTGGCATCATTATTAGCTTCTTCATCACAGATTTTCTGCATTTCCTGATTTTGTGTAGAGTAGATACTGAGACCGCCGCTGTAAACGGCATTGTAAGCCTGTGTATCAGTGTAGCCAAGCTGATCTTTCAGATCCTGGATTACCTGCTGTGCAAGTGCATCAACAAAGTAACTGTATGCATTATCAGCCTGGGAAGAAGCGCTGGTTGCCTGGATTCTTGCATAGACATCGTCGGACATCGCTTTATCATACTGCTTCTGGCTGATATAGCCTTGCTCCAGCATATTCTTTAATACTTTATTACGTCTGATCTTGTTATTCTCGGGACGTGTAACTGGATCATAATCTGTCGGATTCTGTGTGATTCCGGCAATTACCGCACATTCAGATAATGTCAGATCGGAAACATCTTTACCAAAATAACGTTGAGAAGCAGACTGTACACCCAGACAATTCTGTCCAAGGTTGATTGTGTTGAGATAACTTTCCATAATCTCATTTTTACTCATCTGCTTTTCAATCTGTACTGCAAGATACTGTTCCTGAATTTTACGTTGTAATTTATCATAGAAATTTTTCTCTTTTGTAAAGTTCGGGAATACATTGTTCTTGATCAGCTGCTGAGTCAGAGTACTGGCACCTTCAGAAAAACCGCCCCGGGCAATACCCACTACCGCAGCACGGGCAATACCCTGAAGATCTATACCGTTATGCTTATAAAAACGCTCATCCTCGATTGCAACAAAAGCATGTTGAAGATTTTTCGGTATCTCATCAATAGACTTGTATACTCGATTGGAACCAGAAGATACAAAACGTTCAATCTCAGTGCTTCCGTCATCAGCATAAACGAAAGTAGTAAATCCTTTCGGTTTAACGTCAGAAGTGGAAACATGCGGAGTGTCATCAATAATCTTTTTTATAAAAAGACCGCCGCCGGCCATTCCGACTACTGCAGCAAGTACGATACAGATCAGCAGTGCCTTGAACAAACGGACAACGATGCGTTTCCCCTGCATTGTAGATTTGGACGTTATTTTTTTCTGCCTTTTCGCAGCCTTTTTCTTTCCATAGTTCATGCGTTTAAGCCTCCTTTATACCAAGTTATTATAGCAAATGTACACTCTTTTATAAAGAAAAAAATGAAAACTTCATATTTGAGTAGGAAAATCTTAAGAAATTAGGTATTATATTATGTATAAAGTTGTAAATTATACGAAAGGATGACAATATGTTACCAGAATACAGAACTATTTATCGGGGTGGAGAAGATGAGATTATAGAAAAAAAGTCACGATTTATTGCGACTGTGGTACCGGTAAATACAGAGGAAGAAGCACTTGAATTTGTAGAGAAGACAAGAAAAAAATACTGGGATGCAAGACATAACTGTTTTGCATATATAATAGGGGAGAGAGGACAGCTTCAAAGATGCAGTGATGACGGCGAACCAAACGGTACAGCTGGCAAACCGATGCTAGATGTATTGCTTGGAAATGAACTGAGGAATGTGGCTGTTGTGGTGACCCGGTATTTCGGAGGAACCCTTCTTGGAACCGGTGGACTGGTCAGAGCATATTCGGGAGCCGTGAAAGCGGGACTTGATGCCTCGGTGATCATTACGAAAATTTTAGGAGTGAAACTTCATATAGAAACAGACTATACGACATTTGGAAAGATTCAGTATATTCTGGCGCAGAGAGAGCTGAAGATATTAGATACTGTCTATACGGATAAAGTAGAACTGGAAGTACTGATTCCAAAAACGGATGTGGATCAGGTTATGCATGCAATTACTGAGGGGACAAATGCGCAGGCAGAGATGACAGCAGGTGAAGAATGTTATTATGCAGAGATTGATGGGGTGCCGACAATTCTGGAAGAAAATATAATATAAAAATAATATAAAAAAGCCGTACACGATATCTCATGAAAGGAGCTGTTCTTTAGGAGATATTGTGTACGGCTTTTGTTATTGCCATATTTTTATAAGATTATGAGTTGCGATTTAAGAAAATTCAGGCTCGATCAAACCAAATGTTCCGTTTTTACGTCTGTATACTACATTCACTTCGTCTGATTCTGCATTACAGAAAACATAGAAATCATGTCCGAGAAGTTCCATCTGAACACACGCATCTTCCGGATACATAGGTTTAAATCCGAATTTTTTGGTACGTACGATTTTAATCTCGCCGTCATCTTCAATATTATCTTCGGCGTCAAAGAATTCCTGTTTGAAGTTACCGCCTTCCTGTTCACGTGCTACCAGTTTATTTTTGTATTTACGAAGTTGACGTTCGATGACTTCTTCTACAAGATCAATCGATACATACATATCAGAACTTTCCTGTTCGGAACGAACCAGACCACCCTTTACAGGAATAGTTACTTCAATTTTCTGATGTCCTTTCTGTACACTTAAGGTTACGTGAATCTCTGTATTCGGAGTAAAGTACCTTCCTAACTTTCCTAACTTGCTTTCTACGGCCTCTCTTAAGCCTGGTGTTACATCGATGTTCTTTCCAATAATAATAAATTTCATGATGCCCAACTCCTTTGCGACATAATTTCAAATAATTGCACGTTATACAATCATCAAATAAATGAATTATAATCTGACAATTGCTACTCGAACCGGCAATCTATCTGATATGTGTAGTATAACATGTTTGGCCGCTAATGTATAGCACGAATTACCTGAATTCTTGAAATTTTTCCATCATGAAGTTTGGCAACCCGCAGACCGCAATCGTGGAAGTAATAACATGCACCAACACGGGGCGTGATATTCTGTTCTTCGAGATGCCGCAGCAGTACATTGGAAAGGGTATCATCTGCTTCATGCGGAATGTTCACGCTGAGAATCTTGTTGACAACTTTAGCCTTGGTTGAAGCACGGAATACCGTTTCGTCTGCTATGTCGAATTCGGAGAATAAGAATTTTCTGGTTGCAAATAAGACTGCGATGGAACAGACGCCGATCAGACTGCTGTAGATGGAAGTGTGGTCCATAATGATGTGTCTTGCAATCGCAAAAAGCAGAACCTCAAATACGGTACTCGGAGAGTGCGAATACATCATACGGATCAATTCGACACCGATGATCAGATTAAAACAAACCTCGAGAAGATCATCGTAATTCGGATAGGTGTTCAGATTCGGAATATACTGAAGTGAACATACCATACGAAGGCAAAGCAGTATGATACCGATCGCAAGCATAAATGCAATCACATATTCCAGAATTGCGGCCACCTGTTTGAGAAGGTGAGAAATCAGTTCTTTCATTCGTGGATTCCTTTCTTTTATATAGATTTTCGCTGTAATTCCAGTATAAGTGAAAAAAAGATATTTGCCAATATCCCAAAGAAAGATATCATATCAAAATGAAGAACAATGGAGAAGGAAAATTTTTAGTAATGTGTGCTGCAGATGAGAACAAAAAAGCGGCAGAAAATAAAATATATAAATTGTCAGGTTTTCGTGAACAAAAACTGTTTTATATATTTTATTTTCTGCCGCTTTCGTGCGGTCAGTTATAACCGTAAATGTTTATTCATTAGCGATTTACACGTTTTCTCATCTTAGGATCCAGAATCTTCTTACGAATACGGAGTGATTCCGGAGTAACCTCCAGAAGTTCATCTGTATCGATGAAGTCGATTGCCTGCTCCAGACTGAGGACTGTCGGAGGTGTCAGACGAAGTGCATCATCTGCGCTGGAAGAACGAGTATTGGTAAGATGCTTGGTCTTACATACATTTACTTCGATATCATCTGTTTTTGCATTTTCACCGATGACCATACCGGAATAAACTTTTTCACCGGCACCGATGAAGAGTGTTCCACGCTCCTGAGCACTGTACAGACCATAAGTTACAGACTCACCGGTCTCGTATGCAATCAGAGATCCCTGTTTACGATACTGGATATCTCCCTTATATGGAGCGTATCCGTCGAATGCAGTGTTCATGATACCATTTCCCTTTGTGTCTGTCAGGAAATCACCACGGTAACCGATCAGACCACGGGATGGGATACGGAACTCAAGACGTGTATATCCACCATTGGCAGCACCCATTGTCTGTAATTCACCTTTTCTCTGGCTCAGTTTATCAATAACGACACCAGTGTATTCATCAGGTACATCAATGTAAGCAATCTCCATTGGCTCAAGAAGTTTACCATTCTCGTCTTTGTGATACAGAACCTCAGCTTTGCTGACTGCGAATTCATATCCTTCACGTCTCATATTCTCGATTAGAACGGAAAGGTGAAGTTCACCACGTCCGGATACTTTGAATGCGTCCATGTTTTCGGTATCTTCAACACGAAGGCTGACATCTGTGTTCAGTTCGCGCATCAGACGATCACGTAAGTGACGGGAAGTTACATATTTTCCTTCCTGTCCGGCAAATGGACTGTCATTTACAACGAAATCCATAGAGATTGTTGGTTCAGAAATCTTCTGGAACGGAATTGGTGTCGGATTTTCAGGTGAGCAGAGTGTATCACCGATGGAAATGTCAGAGATACCTGAAATTGCCACGATTGCACCGATAGATGCTTCTTTTACTTCTACTTTCTGCAGACCGTCAAATTCATATAATTTACTGATCTTAACTTTCTTCTGTTTGTCAGGATCATGATGGTTGACAACAACCATGTCCTGGTTAACTGCGATTGTACCGTTATCTACTTTACCAACACCGATACGTCCAACGTATTCATTATAGTCGATCGTACTGATCAGAACCTGAGTCGGAGCTTCCGGATCTCCTTCTGGTGCAGGAATATAATCCAGAATGGTCTCAAACAGAGGCTTCATGTCTTTCATTTCATCCGAAATCTCAAGTGCAGCCACACCATTCTTAGCGGATGCGTATACGAATGGGCAGTCTAACTGTTCGTCAGAAGCACCAAGGTCGATGAGAAGTTCGAGAACTTCATCGATCACTTCTTCGGCTCTTGCTTCCGGACGGTCGATCTTGTTGATACATACGATGACTGGAAGCTTTAATTCCATAGCTTTGCGGAGTACGAATTTGGTCTGCGGCATAGCTCCCTCGAACGCATCAACGACGAGGATAACACCGTTAACCATCTTAAGGACACGTTCTACTTCTCCACCGAAGTCAGCATGTCCCGGAGTATCTATAATATTGATCTTTACACCGTTGTAGGTGACGGCAGTATTCTTGGAGAGGATTGTGATTCCACGTTCTCTTTCGATATCGTTAGAGTCCATGACACGTTCTGCTACTTCCTGATTCTCACGGAATACACCGCTTTGCTTTAATAATTCATCTACTAATGTTGTCTTACCATGGTCAACATGGGCGATAATCGCGATATTACGTACATCTTCACGTTTTGTCTTCATTACGAATCTTCCTTTTCTCTACCTATTATTATCTGCAACCACATTAGTTTATCACATTTTTTAAAATTTACAAGTATTTAGTTCTAAAATACTGATTTGATTCATAGACTTTGTAATGACTCAAAATACGATTCAGAGGAAGGGAGATTACAAAATTATGTCAGATAAGATGATTGAGAACAACCAGGTAACCGTTATGGGAGAAATCGTGACACCATTTTCATTCAGCCATGAAGTATTTGGAGAAGGCTTCTATATGGTAGAGGTGGATGTGAAGCGGCTCAGCAATTCCAAAGACAGGATCCCACTCATGATCTCGGAGCGTCTGATTGATGTTACGAAAGATTACACGGGAGAATTCATTATGGTAAACGGACAGTTCAGGTCCTACAACAGGCATGAAGAAATGAAAAACCGTCTGATTTTATCCGTATTTGTCAGGGAAATTACATTTGTGGAAGAAGAACTTGACGGTGCAAAGACGAATCAGATTTTTCTGGATGGTTATATCTGCAAACAGCCTGTTTACCGTAAGACACCGCTTGGCAGAGAGATTGCAGATCTATTGCTGGCAGTGAACCGGCCATATGGAAAGTCTGATTACATTCCATGTATCTGCTGGGGAAGGAATGCCAGATTTGCCTCTGCTTTTGAGGTTGGAGAACATGTGCAGGTAATGGGAAGAATTCAGAGCCGTGAATATATGAAAAAAATTACAGAAACGGAATCGCAGAAAAGGGTTGCATATGAAGTGTCGGTCAGTAAACTGGAATGTATGGATGAATAAGGGATGGTAAAAGTTTAGATAAGGGTTCGGATTGACATCATATTTAATTGATGATAGAATTTCATTAGATTATATGAAAGTCAGGAGGATCACTATGGCTATTTTTACAGGAGCCGGCGTGGCAATTGTCACACCATTTAATGAAGATGGAAGTATTAATTATGATAGACTTGATGAATTGATTGAGTTTCATTGTGAGCATAAAACAGACAGCATTGTAATCTGCGGTACAACAGGAGAATCTGCTACCATGACAGAAGAAGAGCATATGCAGTGTGTAAAATTCACAATTGACCGTGTTAACAAGAGAGTTCCGGTTATTGCAGGAACAGGTTCTAATTGTACACGTACTGCTATCGATATGTCGAAGGAAGCTTCAGAATATGGGGCAGATGGTTTACTTTTGGTTACACCTTATTATAATAAAGCAACTCAGAATGGACTGATCGGACATTTCAGTGCAGTGGCAAAAGAAGTAACAGCGCCAATCATTATGTATAGTGTTGCAAGCAGAACGGGATGCAATATCGAACCTGCAACAGCAGCAAAACTGGTGAAAGAAGTAGATAATATCGTTGGTATAAAGGAAGCATCAGGAAATATTTCGCAGGTTGCAAAGATCATGAACCTGACAGACGGTAACATTGATGTATATTCAGGAAATGACGACCAGATCGTGCCGGTATTATCTCTCGGTGGAAAAGGTGTGATCTCAGTACTGTCAAACGTTGCTCCGGATGAAGCACATGATATCTGTGAGAAGTATTTTAACGGAGATGTGAAGGGAAGTGCAGCACTTCAGCTGAAAGCACTGCCGCTGATCGAGCAGTTATTCTGCGAAGTAAACCCGATTCCGGTTAAGAAAGCAATGCAGCTGATGGGAGTTGACTGCGGACCACTTCGTATGCCGCTTACAGAGATATCCCCTGAACATGAGAAGAACCTTGCACAGGCAATGAAAGATTTCGGTATTCAGTTAGCATAATAAGAAAAAGAGAAGGATATCATACATCGCCATGCGTTTGTAAGAAACTGCCAACGGCAGGCTTTCACAGATGCATTACATATATGATATCCTTTGTTTTTATAACAAAGTATACAAAAGGAGGATAAGAATATGGTAAAAGCAATCATGCATGGCTGTAATGGACACATGGGTCGTGTCATTACAGATATAATCAAGAACACAGAAGGGATCGAACTGGTAGCCGGAGTTGATAAATATACCAAAGTACCAAATGACTATCCGGTATTTGAAAGCATCGATGCATGTGACGTGGAGGCCGATGTGATCATTGATTTTTCAAATGCGGCAGCAGCAGATGAACTGCTTGACTATTGTGTTGAAAAACAGGTGCCGGTCGTACTTTGTACTACGGGACTTTCCGAAGAACAGCTGGAAAAGGTAGAAGAATCAGCAAAGAAAGTAGCAGTATTAAAATCTGCCAATATGTCACTTGGCATCAATCTGCTTATGAAGATCCTTAAGGATGCGACAAAAGTACTTTCTCCGGCAGGATATGATATTGAGCTGGTAGAGAAGCATCATAACCAGAAACTGGATGCGCCGAGTGGTACTGCACTTGCTCTGGCAGATTCAATTAATGAAGCGGCGGATAATCAGTATCATTATGTATATGACAGAAGTCAGGTGCGTCAGAAACGTGATCAGAAAGAGATTGGCATTTCGGCAGTACGTGGTGGAACAATCGTAGGAGACCACGAAGTGATCTTTGCAGGTCAGGATGAAGTGATTGAATTCAAACATACAGCATATTCTAAGGCCGTATTTGGAAAAGGCGCCGTAGAAGCAGCAAAATTCCTGGCTTGGAAACCGGCCGGCAGATATGATATGTCTGACGTGATCCAATTATAAATCGTTATGAACAGCAGAATATACAGGAAGACCGGGAGGTAATTATGAGACAATTAGAGGAACGTTATCTGGAAAGACTTTCTCAACTATATCCGACCATCGCCAAAGCTTCCACAGAAATCATTAATTTACAGGCGATACTGAATCTGCCAAAGGGCACAGAGCATTTTCTGACAGACATTCATGGGGAATATGAGGCATTTGCGCATGTTCTGAAGAATGGCTCTGGTTCAGTGCGCCGTAAAATTGATGATGTATTCGGGAATACTATGAGTAGCAGGGATAAACAGACCCTTGCTACTCTTATTTATTATCCGAAAGAGAAGATGGACCGGATTAAGAAAACGGAGAAGAATATGGAGGACTGGTATAAGATTACGTTGTACCGCTTGATTGAGGTGTGTAAAAGAACAGCAAGTAAATATACCAGATCTAAAGTAAGAAAAGCACTTCCTCCGGATTTTGCTTATGTGATCGAGGAACTGATCACAGAGAAAAATGATATGACGGATAAAGAATCGTATTATAATGCAATTGTCAGTACGATTATAAGAATTGGACGGGCAGAGAAATTCATTATAGCTATGAGTGAACTGATTCAACGTCTGACGGTTGATCATCTGCATATTGTCGGAGACATCTATGACAGAGGTCCTGGACCACATATTATTATGGATGAGCTTATGGCGTACCATTCGGTTGATATTCAATGGGGAAATCATGATGTTTTGTGGATGGGAGCTGCAGCAGGGCAGAGAGGCTGCATTGCCAATGTGATCCGTATCTGTGCAAGATATGGCAACCTGGATATCCTGGAAGAAGGATATGGGATTAACCTGCTTCCGCTGGCTACATTTGCCATGAATACATATAAAGATGATCCGTGTGAGTGCTTTAAATTAAAAGGCAATCCGGATTACAATGCAACGGAAATGTTGATGGATGTAAAGATGCATAAAGCAATTTCTGTGATCCAGTTCAAAGTTGAGAGCCAGATTATAAAAAAGAATCCGGGATTTAAGCTGGAAAAGCGCAATTTACTGCATCATATTAATTATGAAAAAGGAACGATAGAGTTAGAAGGAAAAGAATATAAATTGCTGGATAAAAATTTTCCGACGATCGATCCGAAAAAACCATATGCGCTGACGAAAGAAGAAGAGGATATTATGGAACGTCTGGAACGGGCGTTTGAAAACTGCGAAAAATTACAGCGTCATATGCATTTCCTTTTAAACAAAGGTGGATTATATAAAGTATATAACGGCAATCTTCTTTATCATGGCTGCGTACCGTTAAAAGAGGACGGTAATTTGAAAAGTGTAAGGATCTTTGGCCGGGCGTATAAGGGCAAAGGGCTTTATGAAGTACTTGAAAGTTACGTGAGAAAAGGATTCTATGCTATGGATCCTAAAGAAAAAGAACGTGGAAAAGATATCATGTGGTATATCTGGCTGAGTGAAAATTCTCCGTTGTTTGGAAAGGATAAGATGGCGACATTTGAACGCTATTTCCTGGCGGAGAAGGAAACTCATAAAGAGAAGAAAAATCCATACTACCTTTTACTGGAAGATGAAAAAGTAGTGGAAAAAATATTGAAAGAATTCGGACTTGAGAACGAAGATGCGCATATAATCAACGGTCATGTGCCGGTAAAGTGTAAAGATGGAGAAAATCCGGTGAAATGCGGTGGAAAAGTTCTGGTTATAGATGGCGGATTTTCGAAAGCTTATCAGAAAGAGACCGGAATCGCAGGTTATACACTGATCTATAATTCCTATGGATTGATTCTGGCGGCGCATAAGCCATTTGAGTCTACAGAAGCAGCGATCGAAAAGGAAAGTGATATTCATTCGGACAGCACGGTGGTAAAGAGAACGCTGGAACGGAAGAAAGTAGAAGATACAGATGTCGGAAAAGAGTTAAAAGAACAGATTTCGGATCTGGAAGTACTTCTGGCTGCATACAGAAGTGGTGTGATTGCTGAAAGAATGTAAAAATATACCAGCATTCTGATAAAGAAAAATTCGTATATATTTCTGGAAAATGCAGATATTACTGGTAACAAGTAATACTTGATCATAGATGAAGATATACGAAGGGAGATTATGAGAATGAAACAATGGAAGAAATTCATGCTGGTATTCATGTGCACGGGGATCATGATGGGGCTTACCGCCTGTGGAAATAATACAGATGATAATGCGGCGAATGATAACTCGGCGACAGAAGGTACAACCGGAACAGATGATACAGTAAAGGATGATGTGACAGACCGGAATAATGAAAATGATGGAGTTATGGATGAAATCGGAGATGATGTACAGGATGGAGTAGATGATATCGAAGATGATATCGATCCGAATGACAGAAAAAATGAGACGGACCAGAATAATGACGGAACAACAGACCAGAACCGGGATAACACTAATAAAAACGATACGAAAAACGCAAAATAATAGATAGTATATAAGGATGTGGGGAAATGATAAGTAAAATCTCTGCATCCTTATTTTGTACAGTATATCTGTACTGGACGCTGATACTTTAGTGTGGTAAAATGTTTTGAAAAAAGAATATAATCAAGAATATGATAAGGAGAAAAGCATTTATGAAATTCAGACCATGCATCGACATACATAATGGAAAAGTGAAGCAGATTGTAGGGGGCAGCCTTCTTGATCAGGGAGATCAGGCGGTAGAAAACTTTGCGGCAGATCAGGAAGCAGATTATTTTGCAAATTTGTATAAAAAGGACGGCCTAAAGGGAGGACATGTAATTCTGTTGAATCCTTCAACTTCTGAATATTATCCGGAGACAAAGAAGCAGGCTTTGAAAGCACTGCAGACATATCAGGATGGATTGCAGATTGGAGGAGGAATTACGGCAGAAAATGCAGAGGAATATATGAAGGCCGGTGCAAGCCATGTAATTGTAACATCGTATGTATTTAAGAATGGAGAAATCTACTGGGATAATCTGCAAAATCTGTGTGATGCCGTCGGGAAAGAACATGTGGTTCTGGACTTAAGCTGCAGAAAAAAAGATGAAAAATATTATATTGTGACTGACCGGTGGCAGACATTTACGAATGTGGAGCTGAATACAGATATTTTGGGAAAACTGTCAGGATATTGTGACGAATTTCTGGTGCATGGTGTGGACGTTGAGGGAAAGGCGTCCGGAATTGAAGAAGAGCTGATAAAGATTCTGGAACAAGCCGAAATACCGGTGACATATGCCGGCGGGATTGGAAGTCTTGATGATCTGGAACGTATTCGGGAAATTGGTAATGGAAAGATTGATTTTACAATCGGAAGTGCGTTGGATCTTTTTGGCGGACAGATTCCGTATGATGTTATAAAAAATTATCGTTAGAGAAAAGGGAAAGCTTCGTAAACAAAGTGTTAACACTTTATAAATCGGTTGAATTGAAATATAGATAGTGATAAAATGGGGAATAGAGTGGTCGTTTTGCGTCCATAATCAGGAATAAGGAGCACATAGCGAATGAATATTATACAGAAAATATTTGGAACTCACAGCCAGAATGAGTTGAAGAGAGTTTATCCGATTGCAGATGCAGTTATGGCACTGGATGAAGACATGCAGAAACTTTCGGATGAGGAATTAAAAGCAAAGACAAAAGAATTTAAAGAACGTCTGGAAAATGGCGAGACATTAGATGATATTCTCCCAGAGGCATATGCGGTAGTAAGAGAAGCAGCAAGCCGTGTACTTGGAATGAAGCACTACCGTGTACAGATCGTCGGTGGTATTATCCTGCATCAGGGACGTATCGCAGAGATGAGGACTGGTGAAGGTAAAACTTTAGTGGCAACACTTCCTTCGTACCTGAATGCGTTGGAGGGAAAAGGTGTACATGTTGTAACCGTCAATGATTATCTGGCCAAACGTGATGCGGAATGGATGGGACAGGTACATGAGTTCCTGGGCCTGACTGTTGGTGTGGTACTGAACAGCATGGATAATGATGAGAGACGTGCCGCATATGAGTGTGATATCACATACGTGACAAATAATGAACTTGGATTCGATTATCTGAGAGATAATATGGTGATCTATAAAGAACAGCTGGTTCAGAGGGGACTGAATTATGCTCTGATCGATGAGGTCGATTCAGTATTGATCGATGAGGCGAGAACTCCTCTTATCATTTCCGGACAGAGTGAGAAATCTACGAAACTTTATGAAGCATGCGATATACTTGCACGTCAGTTAGAGCGTGGTGAGGCAAGCGGCGAGTTTACCAAGATGAATGCCATCATGGGTGAAGATATTGAAGAGACGGGAGACTTTATTGTTAACGAGAAAGAGAAGAATATCAACCTTACCGAAGATGGTGTGAAGAAGGTAGAGAAGTTCTTCCATATTGAAAACCTTGCGGATTCTGAGAACCTGGAGATTCAGCACAATATTATCCTTGCTCTTCGAGCACATAATCTGATGTTCCGCGACAAAGATTATGTGGTAAAAGATGACGAGGTACTGATCGTAGATGAATTTACCGGACGTATTATGCCGGGACGTCGTTATTCAGACGGACTGCATCAGGCAATTGAGGCAAAAGAACACGTAAAGGTTAAGAGAGAAAGCAAGACTCTGGCGACTATCACATTCCAGAACCTGTTCAATAAATATGCGAAGAAGTCTGGTATGACAGGTACAGCCCTGACAGAAGAAAAAGAGTTCCGCGAGATTTACGGAATGGACGTTATCGAGATTCCGACAAATCTACCTGTTCAGCGTAAGGATCTTGAAGATGCGGTATATAAGACACAGAAAGAGAAGTTCAGAGCTGTATGTGATGCGATCGAAGAAGCACATGCAAAACATCAGCCAGTACTGGTCGGTACGATCACAATCGATAATTCCGAACTGTTAAGCGGTATGTTAAAACGCCGTGGTATCAAGCACAATGTATTGAATGCGAAGTTCCATGAACTCGAGGCTGAAATTGTTGCACAGGCAGGTGTTCATGATGCGGTAACGATCGCAACGAATATGGCAGGTCGTGGTACAGATATCAAACTGGACGATGAGGCAAGGGCAGCGGGTGGTCTTAAGATTATCGGAACCGAGCGTCATGAATCCAGACGTATCGACAATCAGCTGCGTGGACGTTCCGGACGTCAGGGAGATCCGGGAGAATCCAGATTCTATATTTCCCTGGAAGATGATCTGATGAGATTGTTCGGATCAGAGAGACTGATGAATGTCTTTAATGCACTTGGTGTGGAAGACGGCGAACAGATCGAGCATAAGATGCTTTCCAGTGCGATTGAAAAAGCACAGGAGAAGATAGAAAGCAACAACTTTGGAATTCGTAAAAACCTGCTGGAATATGACCAGGTAATGAACGAACAGAGAGAAATTATTTATGAAGAAAGACGTCATGTACTGGACGGAGACAACATGCGTGATTCTATCTTCCATATGATGAATGATTATATAGAGAATGTTGTAGACATGGTGGTCAGCCCGGATCAGGATTACGATGAGTGGAATCTGACAGAACTGAACCTGACGATCCGCAATACGATCCCGATGGAAATGATTACAGAAGAAGAGGTCAAGGATATCAGTCAGAAAGAGCTGAAACATATGCTGAAAGAGCGCGCAGCCAAGGTTTACGAGGCAAAGGAATCAGAGTTCCCGGAACCGGAGCATATGCGTGAGATCGAGCGAGTAGTTCTTCTGAAAGTAATCGATGCAAAATGGATGGATCATATTGATGATATGGACCAGTTACGTCAGGGAATCGGTCTTCAGGCTTATGGACAGAGAGATCCAAAGGTTGAGTATAAGATGATCGGTTACGAGATGTTTGATGAGATGACAAGAAGTATCGAAGAAGATACAGTCCGTACGATCCTGCACGTTAAGCTGGAGCAGAAAGTAGAAAGAGAGCAGGTTGCCAAAGTAACCGGAACCAATAAGGATGATACGGGAGTGCGTGAGCCTAAGAAACGTGCAGAAAAGAAAGTATATCCGAACGATCCATGCCCGTGCGGAAGTGGAAAGAAATACAAACAGTGCTGCGGACGTAAGAACTAGATTTATTGAAATATAAGATATGAGAAGACGGCAGCCGGGGAAAGAACGGCTGCCGGATAATTGAGCATATAATTTCAAACAGAAAGAGGTGGGAATATGGTTGAATTAGATCAGTTCAAAACAATAATGAACGCTTATGAAGAACCTCTTGCCGAAATGAGGGATTCACTTTGACGTTGCAGGAAAAGAGCGGAGAATCGAAGAACTGGAACGCAAGATAGAGGAACCTGGGTTCTGGGATAATCCGGAAGAATCACAGGAACTGATGAAAGAGCTTAAGAATTTAAAAGAACTTGTAGAGACGATCCACGGTCTCTATACTTCTTATGAAGATATCAATCTCCTGATCGAGATGGGATATGAAGACGAAGATCCTGCAATGGTAAAAGAACTGGAGGAAGAAATTCATACATTTGAAAAGGTGTTTGAAAAGCTGAAGATCCAGACGTTACTGTCGGGAGAATATGATGCATGCAATGCAATCATGACCATTCATGCAGGAGCGGGAGGAACGGAATCCTGTGACTGGGCAGGCATGTTATACCGTATGTACTGCCGTTGGGCAGAGAGAAAAGGATTCTCGCTTCAGGTGCTGGATTTCCTGGATGGCGATATCGCAGGGATTAAGGCAGTTACTTTTGAGGTAAAAGGTGAGAATGCTTATGGATATCTGAAATCGGAAAAAGGAGTGCACAGGCTGGTACGTATTTCACCGTTTAATTCTGCCGGTAAACGACAGACATCTTTTGCATCCTGTGATGTGCTCCCTGATCTGGAAGATGATATTGATATTGAAATTGATGAAGATGATCTGAAAATCGATACTTACCGTGCCAGCGGTGCGGGAGGTCAGCATGTTAATAAGACATCTTCGGCGATCCGAATTACACATCTGCCAACCGGAATCGTGGTGCAGTGCCAGAATGAAAGATCACAGCATCATAATAAAGAAAAGGCAATGCAGATGTTAAAGGCAAAACTGCAGCTTATGAAAGAGCAGGAACAGGCAGAAAAAGTATCGGATATCAGAGGTGAAGTAAAAGATATCGGATTTGGTAATCAGATCAGATCTTATGTTATGCAACCATATACACTGGTGAAAGATCACAGAACGAATGAAGAAAACAGCAATGTAAATGCCGTGATGGACGGGGATATTGATTCATTTATCAATGCATATCTGAAAAAAATCGCAAACGGCTAAAAGGAGGGAATATATGATCAATATAGCAGTAATGGGCTACGGAACAGTAGGTTCCGGAGTGGTGGAAGTGATTAATACCAACGGAGCGCGCATCAATCAGCGAATCGGTGATGAGCTGAACATTAAATATGTACTGGATATGAAGGATTTCCCGGGGGATCCGGTGCAGGAGAAGATCGTACATGATTTTGAGACGATTGTTTCGGATGAAGATGTACAGATTGTCGTAGAAGTAATGGGAGGAATCGAGCCGGCCTATACGTTTGTAAAACGCTGCCTTCAGGCTGGAAAAAGCGTGGCAACATCGAATAAAGCACTGGTTGCAAAGCATGGGGCTGAGCTTCTTTCTATAGCAGCGGAACATGATATTAATTTCTTGTTTGAAGCAAGTGTCGGAGGTGGTATTCCAATTATCCGTCCGCTTAATTCTTCACTGACTGCAGATGAGATTGAAGAGATCACAGGTATTCTGAACGGAACTACCAATTATATGCTTTCCAAGATGTTTTATGAAGGTGCGGACTATGACACTGTATTAAAAGAGGCACAGGCGAACGGATATGCAGAGAGAAATCCGGAAGCAGATGTGGAAGGATATGATGCATGCAGAAAGATTGCAATCCTTTCTTCTCTGATCTCAGGACAGCAGGTTGATTTTGAAGATATTTACTGTGAAGGAATCACGAAGATTACCGTTGAAGATATGAAGTATGCAAAAGCAATGGGAACAACGATCAAGCTGCTGGCATCCAGCAGACGTTATGCGGGTAACAGATTGCATGCAATCGTGGCACCATGTATGTTATATCCGGAACATCCGCTTTATAATGTTAATGATGTGTTCAATGCTATTTTCGTTCATGGAAATGTATTAGGGGATGCGATGTTCTATGGAAGCGGAGCCGGAAAACTTCCAACTGCGAGTGCTGTAGTTGCGGATGTTGTAGATGAGGCAAAGCATCTGAACCGTAATATCATGACGATGTGGAAAGAAGAAAAGCTTCAACTGGAAGACAAGGCGGATTCCAAGAGAAGATTCTTTGTACGGATAAAAGGCAAGGAAGAGGAGCTGGTTCCGCAGCTGAAGGAATCATACGGAGAGATTGAAGTGGTAAAAGTACCGGAACTGGAAGGAGAATTTGGATTTGTAACTCCTGTTATGATGGAGGGAGATTATGAGACCAGATCAAAACTTTACAAAGAGCAGATCGTACATATGATCCGTATTCAGGATTAATCAGATTGGTCTGTCACAGGAGGAAACATGTTAATAGTAAAAAAGTTTGGCGGAAGTTCAGTCGCCAATAAAGAAAGAATATTCAATGTGGCAAAACGCTGTATTGAGGACTACAGAGCCGGACATGACGTAGTTGTTGTCCTTTCGGCAATGGGAGATACGACAGATGATCTGATCGCACTGGCGAATACGATCAATCCGAATGCTAAAAAAAGAGAGCTGGATATGCTGCTTACGACAGGTGAACAGGTATCAGTGTCTCTCATGGCTATGGCAATGCAGGCACTGGATGTGCCGGCAGTATCTTTGAATGCTTTTCAGGTTATGATGCATTCCACATCCCGTTATGGAAATGCCAGATTTAAAAGAGTAGACACAGAGCGTATCATGCATGAACTGGATTCGAGAAAGATCGTTATTGTAACAGGTTTTCAGGGTGTTAACAAATATGATGATATTACGACACTCGGACGAGGCGGTTCTGATACAACAGCTGTTGCGCTGGCAGCTGTGTTACATGCCGATAAATGTGAAATCTATACAGACGTAGACGGTGTGTTTACAGCAGATCCAAGAGTAGTAAAAACTGCAAAGAAACTGGATGCCGTTACATACGATGAGATGCTTGAGCTTGCGAGTCTTGGGGCAAAAGTTCTTCACAACCGTTCTGTGGAAATGGCGAAAAAATATAATGTGGAATTAGTGGTACGGTCAAGTTTGAACCGTTCAGAAGGCACCGTAGTCAAGGAGGGGGCAAATATGGAAAAATTACTGGTCACAGGTGTGGCTGCAGATAAGGATACTGTCAGAATATCTGTCATTGGATTAGAGGACAAACCAGGAACAGCATTTGCTGTATTCAATACACTGGCTGCTAATAATATTAATGTAGATATTATCCTGCAGTCTGTCGGAAGAGAAGGAACAAAGGACATTTCCTTTACCGTTGCATCGGATGATCTTGAACATGCAATTGAAGTGCTGAATGCAAATAAAGAAAGACTTACAATTCAGGATATTACCTGGAACGAAAAAGTTGCAAAACTTTCAATCGTAGGTGCGGGAATGATGAGCAATCCAGGAGTAGCTGCAAAAATGTTTGAATCATTATATAATTCCAGAGTGAATATTAATATGATTTCAACATCTGAAATCCGTATTACAGTACTGGTTCCGGAAGAAGATATTGAAAAAGCAATGAATGCGGTTCATGATGGATTTGGATTGGGAGCATAAGCATAAAGATATTATAAGTTGGATTATTTATCAGAATTAAGAAAGCCGGTAACAATTTTACGCTGTTCATCAGAGGAAGAACGGAATGCAAGAATAAGGTTCAGTTCTTCTTCTGTGAGATAGATATAGTTACCGGTATTTTTTTCGATACCCTGCATATATGGAGTTTTTGACTCCATCATAACAGAAGAAGGGTCGGAGTCAGCAGTGAAACCTTCGGCTTTGAGATCGTGGAGAATCAGCTGGTCAAGCGTTACGTGAAAATAAGCAGCAAAAGAAGCCAGAACATCAAGATCGGGTGTACGCGTACTTTTTTCATAATTACTGCAGGCCTGACGGGTGATATTGAATAAATTGGCAATATCATCCTGCTTCAGATTATATAATGTTCTGAGATAAAGCAGATTTTTGGCCAGTTGAATGTTTGCCATTTTATACCTCCATAAGTTACATGTTCCTGTTAGTATAACAATCTGACCATTAAATGAATATGATATGCAACGAGACGTGACAAAAACAAGAAAAGCAACAAAACGTTGCTTTTCTTAAAGAGTGCTTAGATAGCTGTTGTGATATTTCCCTGAAAAAGTTACATCTTCACCAAACCAGTCCGGAGGTGAAAAAGAATTGGCAGCATCTTCGGAATCAAACTCGACCTCTACAAGCATGAGGGGAGCAAGATCGCCTTCAAAGATATCCAGTTCTGCAGTAAGCGCTGAAGAAAGTGGAATCATATAACGCTTTTTCTTTATAAGGCGGCCGTCAATTTTGGTAAGAAGATGTTCATAAGATTTGTCGTCCAGAGGGAGATTATATTCCTGGCGGCTCATGAGACCGGCTGATTTGTAAGTGAGTTCATAACGATCGTTATCACGTCGAATCCGTACTACGGGGCTGGTATTGAGATAGCCTTGCTCCAGAATACGGCAGGGATAGGATTCCAGCGGACCGGGAAGATGTAAGACAAGATATTTTCGTTCGATTTCCATATTATATAGCTCCTTTCATTCATGGTGAAATTATGATACAACAGTTTACAGAAAAAGTAAACGGTGATAAACTTTTATAATAATTGATGTCACTGGAAAGTAAAGCGGGACATCGGATTAAGAGATGAGGAGGAAGAAAGCATGAAAAAAGTATGTGTGTTGTTAGCAGACGGATTTGAAGAAATTGAAGGATTGACAGTCGTTGATCTGTTAAGAAGAGCAAAAATATATGTAGACACTGTTTCGATTATGGATGATTATATCGTGCATGGTGCGCATGGAATCAATGTACAGACAGAAGATCTGTTTGATGAGGTTGATTTTGAAGAATTTGACATGGTTGTATTACCTGGAGGTATGCCGGGAACATTAAATTTAAAAGAACATGACGGTGTCAGATATGTAGTGAAACAATATGCAAAAGAAGGCAGATTCGTGGGTGCGATCTGTGCGGCACCGACGATTTTAAAAAGTCTTGGCCTGCTGGAAGGAAGAAGGGCAACCTGTTATCCGGGTGTAGAAGATGAGATGGAGAATGTCATTCTGACAGAGACGGCTGTTGTAGTAGATGATAATATCATTACCAGTCAGGGCGTCGGCACAGCGATTGATTTTGCACTGAAACTGATCGAGGTTCTGGATGGTGAAGAAAAAGCAAAGGAAATCGCAGAATCAATCGTGTTTTAATCAAATTTAATAAATATTGATGAAAAAAAGCGGAAAAATACCGGATTTAAGCAAAAACGGGGGCTAGATATTTACCAGAGTTTGTGTTATACTTCTGTGGTGAATGTATTGTAGTACACCCGCTTTTTTTCCGCTACCCATGAGGCGGGTTAGAAACAGGAGGAAATGATAAATGAGTTTACAGGTAGAAAAATTAGAAAACAACATGGCGAAACTTACTATCGAAGTTCCGGCCAATGATTTAGAAAAAGCGCTTCAGAGTGCATATATGAAGCAGAAGAACAAAATCGCTATGCCGGGATTCCGTAAAGGAAAAGTTCCGCGTCAGATGATCGAGAAGATGTACGGACCAGAAATCTTCTATGATGATGCAGCAAATGCGCTGATTCCTAAGGCATACTCAGAAGCATATGATGAGTGTGATCTTGAAATCGTATCAAGACCAGAGATCAACATCGTTCAGATTGAAAAAGGAAAATCATTCATCTTTACAGCAGATGTAGCAACAAAGCCGGAAGTAAAACTCGGTGAATATAAAGGACTGGAAGTAGATAAAGTATCTACACGCGTAACACAGAAAGAAGTAGACGCTAAGATCCAGGAAGAAGCAGAAAAGAATGCCAGAGAAGTTGTAGTTACAGACCGTCCGGTAGCAGATGGTGATGAAGTGATTCTTGACTTTGAAGGATTCGTTGACGGTGAAGCATTCGAAGGTGGAAAGGGTGAAAACTATCCACTGACAATCGGTTCAGGATCATTCATCCCTGGATTCGAAGAACAGTTAGTTGGTGCTGAAGCTGAGAAAGAAGTAGAAGTAAAAGTTACTTTCCCAGAAGATTACCATGCAGAAGAATTAAAAGGAAAAGAAGCTGTATTCAAATGCACAGTTCATGAGATCAAGGCAAAAGAACTTCCTGAGATCGACGATGAATTTGCAGCAGAAGTTTCAGAATTTGACACATTAGAAGAATACAAAGCTGATGTAAAGGCTAAAATTAAAGAACAGAAAGCAGCAGACGGAAAGAGAAATCAGGAAGATCAGGCTGTTGAGCAGGCTGTTAAGAATGCAGAATACGAGATTCCACAGCCAATGATCGATACACAGACAACTCAGATGGTTGAAGATTTCGCACAGAGAATCCAGTCTCAGGGAATCACTCTTGAACAGTACTTCCAGTTTACAGGTCTGACAGCAGAGAAGATGATGGAAGACATGAAACCACAGGCAATCAAGAGAATCGAAACCCGTCTGGTACTTGAAGCTATCGCAAAAGCAGAGAACATCGAGATTACAGATGAAAAAGTTGATGAAGAACTGGCTAAGATGGCAGAGTCTTACAACATGGAAGTTGAAAAACTGAAAGAGTTCATGGGTGAGAACGAGAAGAAACAGATGAAGGAAGATCTGGCAGTTCAGGAAGCTGTTACATTCCTTGTTGAGAATGCAGTAGAAAAATAAGAACGTCAGATAACAACATAGTATAGTCAGGAGGCATATACATGAGTTTAGTACCTTATGTCATTGAACAGACAAGCCGTGGAGAACGTTCTTACGACATCTATTCAAGATTATTGAAAGACAGAATTATATTTCTGGGTGAAGAAGTAACAGATGTATCCGCAAGTGTGATCGTTGCACAGCTTCTGTTTCTGGAAGCAGAAGATCCGGAGAAGGATATCCATTTGTATATTAACAGCCCGGGAGGCTCTGTAACAGCCGGAATGGCAATTTATGATACCATGCAGTATATTAAATGCGATATTGAGACAATCTGTATCGGTATGGCTGCAAGTATGGGCTCATTCCTTCTTACAGGTGGAACAAAAGGCAAAAGACTTGCGCTTCCAAACTCTGAGATCATGATCCATCAGCCACTTGGTGGAGCTCAGGGACAGGCAACAGAGATTCAGATCGCAGCAGATCATATCTTAAAAACCCGTCAGAAACTGAATCAGATTCTGGCAGAAAATACAGGACAGCCGTTAGAGGTGATCAATGCAGATACTGAAAGAGATAATTTCATGACTGCGGAAGAAGCCAAAGCATATGGTCTGATTGACGAAGTCATTAAAAGCCGCTAAGGACGTCCTCAGACGAGGTGAAGAGTATGGTAGGAAAGAACGATGATCAGGTAAGATGCTCGTTCTGTAATAAGACGCAGAATCAGGTAAGAAAGCTGATTGCAGGCCCTAATGGGGCATATATCTGTGATGAGTGTGTAGATGTCTGCGCAGAGATTATAGAAGAAGAATTTGAATACGAGAACGGAAGAGAATGGAATCCGTTCTCGGATATCAATCTTTTAAAACCGGAAGAGATTAAAGCATTCCTGGATGAATATGTTATTGGTCAGGATGAAGCTAAGAAAGTGTTATCCGTAGCCGTTTATAATCATTATAAACGTGTGATGTCAGGAAAAGAACTGGGAGTGGAACTCGGAAAGAGTAATATTCTTATGCTTGGTCCGACAGGCTGCGGAAAAACTCTTTTAGCGCAGACACTGGCAAAGATTCTGGGAGTACCATTTGCAATTGCCGATGCGACAGCGCTTACAGAAGCAGGATATGTCGGAGAGGATGTAGAGAATATTCTTTTAAAGATTATTCAGGCTGCAGATGGGGATATCGAACGTGCCGAGTACGGAATCATTTACATTGATGAAATTGATAAGATTACAAGAAAATCAGAGAATCCGTCGATCACCAGAGATGTATCCGGTGAGGGTGTGCAGCAGGCACTTCTTAAGATCATAGAAGGAACCGTTGCGAACGTACCTCCGCAGGGAGGAAGAAAGCATCCACATCAGGAGATGATCCAGATCGATACTACGAATATTTTATTTATTTGTGGTGGAGCCTTTGAAGGAATTGAGAAGATTGTTGAAAAACGTATTGATCAGAAATCAATTGGATTTAATGCAGAGATTGCGGAGAAACATGAAGACGATGTAGACAGACTGCTTCAGCAGATATTGCCACAGGATCTTGTGAAATTCGGTCTGATTCCGGAATTGGTGGGCCGTGTGCCGGTTACAGTAGCATTAGAGATGCTGGACAAAGATGCATTGGTAAAGATTCTTACAGAACCGAAGAATGCATTGACAAAACAGTACCAGAAGATGCTTGAACTGGACGGTGTTAAGCTTACATTTGATAAAAAAGCACTGGAAACAATCGCTGAGACTTCCCTGAAGAGAAAGACAGGAGCCAGAGGTTTGAGAGCGATTATGGAAAATATCATGATGGATATCATGTATAAGGCACCATCGGATGAGACATTGAAGACATGCCGCATCACAGAGGATGTTGTAAAAGGAACGGGAGAACCTGTATGTGAACATGCAGAACCTGATTCAGAAAGTGCATAATAAATGAAAAAGAAAGACGGCGGGTGCGAAGAAATATTGTACCCGCTGATTTTGTACCAAAATAATCCAACCGATGAACAGGAGTGTGAATATATGACAGGAGAAACCTATAGTCTGCCTATGGTTGCCTTAAGAGGGCTCACCATACTGCCAGAAGAGGTCAGACATTTTGATGTAAGCAGGGAAAAATCACTGCTGGCAATCGAAGAGGCAGTAAAAAACGGACAGAAATTATTCGTCAGCGCTCAGAAAGATCTGGAAACAGAGGAGCCGGGCGCAGAAGATGTATATCTGGTTGGCTGTGTGGTAACCATAAGACAGGTGGTAAAATTACCGAAGAAAATGAGTCGTGTACTTGTATCCGGAGAAGCAAGAGCAAGTCTTGTAAGACTGGACAGTGAGACACCATATCTTCAGGCAACGATAGTAGAACTGCCGGATGATGAAGATGTATCCGAAGAACAGACAGCGGAAAATCCAATGAATTTCGAGGCAATGATCCGGGGATTACAGGATGTATTTAAAGAATACTTGTTGAAGAATCCAAAACTTTCAAAAGAGCTGGGAATGCAGGTAGAGGCAATCCGGGATCTGAAACATCTCGTAGATGTAATTGCGGCAAATATGCCATTTGCATTCGAAGACGCACAGGAATTACTGGAAGAGACGAATCTTATGAGACGATATGAGCTGCTCGTATATAAGATTGTAAATGAGATTCAGGCCCAGAAGGTAAAAGAAGAGATCCAGAGCAAAGTAAAAGAACGCGTGGATAAGAATCAGAGAGAATATATTTTAAGAGAAGAACTGAAAGTGATTCGTGAAGAACTAGGTGATGACAATACGATGTCAGATGCCGATGAGTTCCAGCAGGCAGTGGATGCACTGAAGGCTTCGAAGGAAGTAAAAGAAAAGCTGAATAAAGAGATCAAGCGTTTCCGTAATTCGATGAATTCTCCGGCAGAAGTAGGAGTAATCCGTACTTATATCGAAACGATGCTGGAGATGCCTTGGGATAAGACATGTAAAGAACACAAAGACATTGCATTTGCAAGACAGGTGTTGGATGAGGACCATTATGGTCTGGAAAAAGTAAAAGAGCGTGTACTGGAATATCTTGCAGTGCGTGCGCTTACGAAAAAAGGAGAAGCACCGATCATTTGTCTGGTGGGTCCTCCGGGAACCGGAAAGACATCCATTGCGAAATCTCTTTCCAGAGCTCTGAAGAAGCCATATGTCAGAATCTCACTGGGCGGTGTCCGTGATGAAGCAGAAATCCGCGGTCACAGAAAGACCTATGTAGGTGCAATGCCGGGAAGAATTGCAAATGGAATAAAGCAGGCAGGAGTTAAGAACCCGCTGATGCTGCTAGATGAGATCGATAAGGTCAGCAATGATTATAAGGGAGATACATTCTCTGCACTTCTGGAAGTACTGGATGGAGAGCAGAATAATAAGTTCGTAGACCATTATCTGGAAGTACCGATTGATCTGTCAGAGGTGTTATTTATCACAACGGCAAACAGTCTGCAGACAATACCAAGACCGCTTCTGGACCGTATGGAAGTGATTGAGGTAACCAGTTATACAGAAAATGAAAAGCTTCACATCGCACAGGAACATCTGATTCCGAAGCAGATCGAAAAGCATGGCCTGAAAGCAGATCAGGTAACGATTAGTAAGAATGCAATCTGGAAGATGGCACGAAATTATACGAAAGAAGCCGGTGTCCGTCAGTTAGAGCGGAAGATCGGAGACATCTGCCGTAAAGTAGCGATGGAAATTCTGGAGAAAAAGAAGACATCGATACATGTGACAGAACGAAATCTGGAACATTATCTTGGAAAAGAACTGTATAGCTACCAGATGGCAAATGAAGAAGACGAGGTTGGCATCGTGCGTGGACTTGCATGGACCAGCGTTGGAGGCGATACCCTTCAGATTGAAGTGAATGTGATGCCGGGAGAGGGAGAGATCCTTCTGACAGGCCAGCTTGGTGATGTCATGAAAGAATCCGCAAGAACAGGAATCAGTTACATCCGTTCGGTAAGCAAGGAACATGATATTGCAGATGACTTCTTCAAGAAACACGATATACATATCCATATTCCGGAAGGAGCGGTTCCGAAAGACGGACCGTCTGCCGGCATTACGATGGCGACTGCAATCATGTCGGCAGTAACAGGAAGAAAAGTACGTGCAGATCTTGCCATGACAGGAGAGATCACACTGCGCGGTCGAGTACTTCCGATTGGTGGTTTAAAGGAAAAACTTCTGGCTGCCAAGAATGCGGGAATGAAGACCGTACTTGTCCCGGCGAAAAATGAAAGAGATGTAGAAGAAATTTCTACAGAGATCACAAAGGGACTGGAGATAAAATTTGTAACACACATGGATGAGGTGCTCAAAGAGGCACTCGTATAGTCAGATCTTCTGACACAGGTCAGGAGATGAATCAAAGGAGAAATATATGATAATCAGAAATATTAACCTGGAAACCGTATGTGGAATCACCAGCAAGCTTCCGGAGAATACACTCCCGGAGATCGCATTTGCAGGGAAATCCAACGTAGGAAAGTCATCCCTGATCAATGCACTTATGAACCGTAAATCTTACGCGAGAATATCCGCAACACCGGGAAAGACACAGACGATCAACTTCTATAATATCAATGAAGAATTATATCTGGTAGACCTCCCGGGATACGGATATGCGAAGGTATCCGAACAGGAGAAAATCAAATGGGGACAGCTGATCGAACGTTATCTGCATGGCTCAAAACAGCTGAAAGTTGTCTTCCTTCTGATCGACATCCGTCACAAACCATCCGGTAATGACAAGATGATGTATGAGTGGATCGTGTCACAGGGCTTCAATCCGGTGATCATCGCAACAAAACTTGACAAGATCAAACGCAGCCAGAAAGACAAACAGATCAAGATCGTAAAAGAAGGTTTGGGAGTGTTGCCTGGAACCGTTGTGATTCCATTTTCATCCGTGACGAAACAAGGACGGGATGAGATATGGGAGCTGGTGGAGAGTCAGTTCCTTAACGTTTAATGCATAAAGCGGCGGATACCCGGCCGGAATAAAAATACAAGGTACATTCCTGTGCTGTCTCCGCCATGGGGAAATTCTAAAGCAAAAAAATTGACCTAAAAACGAGCTCACAAAAAATCCAAACTCGACATACGTCTCAGACAGTGGATTTTTTGTGAGCAAACGGTCAATTTTTTTACTTAAGAATTACCAACCATGGCTCCGAATGCACAGGAATGTACCTTGTATTTTTATTCCTACGTTTTTGCATGCAGTAATGATTAAATAACGGAACAGTATACTTCGGATTCATGGTGTCGGTGATCGCAATGCTCGGAATCTATCTTGCAAGAATGCGACGAGGATCAATCAGAAGATGCTGAAGCGGATCGTTGCAGTTGCATCAATTGCGATTGCCTGTGTAAAATTGTTCCTGTAGAAGAAAAAATATATTGCCATACATAGAATAAAAATGTTGAAATATCACAATAGAGTTTGTCAAAGTCTTGACAAACTCTATTTCTTTTGTTATGATTAGACTATAGTACGAACGCTGGTCTAAATATAGCAAAAACAAATGAAAAACAGCAAGTTCGATGAGAAGAAAGGAGAATATCATGGATCTTATAACAAATATCCAGAAGTATTCTATTCATGATGGTGACGGAATCCGTACTACCGTATTTTTTAAAGGATGTCCATTGAAGTGTGTATGGTGTCATAATCCTGAGACACAGCGCTTTGAACAGGAGATTCAATACGACAGAGAGAAATGTACCGGATGTGGTGCATGTGCGCAAGTCTGTCCGAACCATGCGATTACTATGGAGGAAGGCAGACCAAAGCTTGACAAGAAGTTATGTACACTCTGTGGAAAGTGTGAGAATTTCTGTACACAGGGAATCCGTGAGATCGTAGGACAGAAATATCCGGTGAAGGCACTGGTAAAAGAACTAATGAAGGATCTGATGTTCTATGAGCAGTCCGGCGGGGGCGTTACACTTTCAGGCGGTGAAGTGATGGCAATGTCAACCGATTATATACTTGAAATCGCAAAAGCCTTGAAGAAAGAAGAAGTATCGCTTACAATTGATACATGCGGATATGTTCCGTATGAGAAATTTGAAGCAATTCTTCCATATGTTAATACATTCTTATATGATGTAAAGGTCATGGATCCGGAATTGCATAAGCAATACATTGGAGTAGACAACAAATTAATCTTAGATAATCTTGTAAAGCTTTCTGACGCAGGGGCAAGGATCTATATCCGTATCCCTACCGTTAAGGAAGTAAATGGAAACGAAGAGAATATGAATGAAACAATCCGTTTCCTGAAAGAACATGATATCCACCCGGCACAGGTGAATTTACTGCCGTATCACAATACAGGAAGCAGTAAATATCCAAAGCTGGATATGGAATATAAAGGTAACGACTTGAGTGCACCGACAAAAGAAGAAATGGAAGGGTTTGTAAAACTTTTCCAGGATGCAGGCTTTTCAAACACAAAGATAGGAGGTTAAAACAATGGCAGCAAAAAGAGGCATGAACGAAAGAATCCAGAAGTTAAGAGAGCTGAGTGTTACCACACCGGTACATATCGATCTGGAAAGAGCAAAAATCGAGACAGAATTTTACAAAGAAAATGACGGAAAGTATTCTATCCCGGTTATGAGATCTATGGTGTTAAAAGAGTATTTCTCTAAAAAGACACTGTATCTGGGAGAGGGAGAACTGATCGTAGGAGAGAAAGGAAAAGATCCACAGGCATCACCTACATTCCCGGAACTGTGCTGTCACAGCGTAGAAGATATGACAGTCATGAGCGAACGTGATCTGGTATCTTTCCATACAACAGAAGAAGACAGAAAACTCCAGGCAGAAGAGATCATCCCATTCTGGAAGGGACGAAGCATGAGAGAGAAACTTCTCGCAGCAATGACTCCGGAGTGGAACGACTGTTATTCAGCAGGTATGTTCACAGAGTTCATGGAGCAGAGAGGACCGGGACATACATGTGGTGGTGAACAGGTATTCACAACAGGATACATGGATTATAAAGAAAAGATCAAAAAATCCATGGATGCTCTTGATTTCATGAATGATCCTGAAGCATATGACAAGATGGAAGAATTAAAAGCCATGGATATTTCCTGTGATGCAGTGATCATCCTTGGTGAGAGATATCACAAATTAGCACTGGAGATGGCTGAAAAAGAAGCTGATCCGGTACGTAAAGAGGAATTAAAACAGATTGCGGCTAACCTGGAAGTTGTTCCTGCACATGCACCACAGACATACTGGCAGGCAATCCAGTTATACTGGTTCACACATCTGGCAGTTACAACAGAGCTGAACCCATGGGATGCATTCAGTCCGGGACGTCTTGATCAGCATCTGATCAAATACTATGAAGCAGATACAGAAGCAGGAATTCTGGATGATGACAAAGCAAAAGAACTCTTAGAGTGCTTATGGGTAAAATTCTACAACCAGCCGGCACCTGTTAAAGTAGGTATCACATTAAAAGAAAGTGCTACATATGTAGACTTTGCAAATATCAATACAGGTGGAGTTACACCGGATGGTAAAGACGGCGTTAACGCAGTCAGCTATCTGATCCTTGACTGTATGGATGATATGAAACTGGTACAGCCAAACTCTAACGTAACCATCAGCAAGAAGACTCCTGCACGTTTCTTAAAGAGAGCATGTGAGATCTCAAGAAAAGGATGGGGACAGCCGGCATTCTATAATACAGAAGCACAGACCATGGAGCTTGTTAATGCAGGTAAATCTCTGGAAGATGCACGTCGCGGCGGATCTTCAGGATGTGTTGAGACAGGAGCATGGGGAAGTGAGGCTTATATCCTGACAGGATACCTGAACATTCCTAAGGTATTCCAGCTGACACTTTATAATGGATTTGATAAAGAATCTGGCAAACAGCTTGGCCTTAAGACTGGTGAAGCAAAAGACTTCAAGTCATATGACGAATTATGGGATGCATTCCAGAAACAGTTAAAATATATCATCGATATCAAGATTCGTGGAAACAACGTGATCGAGAAACTGTATGCTGAGAATATGCCGGCACCTTGTCTGTCAGTTGTTACAAATGACTGTATCAGCAATGCAAAAGATTACAATGCAGGTGGAGCAAGATACAACACCAACTATATCCAGGGTGTAGGTATCGGAACTGTTACAGACTGTATCACAGCTGTAAAATATAACGTATTTGACAAGAAGAATTTCACAATGGAAGAACTGCTTGAAGCAATGGATCACAATTTTGAAGGTTATGATGCAATCTTCCGTATGGTGCATGATAAGACTCCAAAATATGGTAATGACGATGACTATGCAGATTCTATCATGCAGGATGTATTCAACCTGTATCATGATCTGATCACAGGACGTCCGACTATGAGAGGCGGAAAGTACGGAGTAGATATGCTTCCTACAACATGCCACGTATACTTTGGAGAAGTAATCGGAGCAACTGCTAACGGAAGAAAGGCTAACATCCCTGTATCAGAAGGTATCTCACCGGAGAAATCAGCCGATGTAAACGGACCTACAGCAGTTATCAAATCTTGCGCTAAGATGGATCATCTTGCAACAGCAGGAACACTTCTGAACCAGAAGTTCACACCTGATGTAGTAGCAGGAGAAAAGGGACTGGAGAATATGGCGAGTCTGATCCGCAGCTACTTTGCAATGGATGGACATCATGTACAGTTCAACGTTATCGACAGACAGACACTGATCGAAGCACAGAAACATCCGGATGATTACAGAGATCTGATCGTACGTGTTGCAGGATACAGTGACTTCTTCCGTAACTTAAGCAAACCGTTACAGGATGAGATCATCAACCGTACAGAACAGTCATTCGAATAAGATTAACAAAAGTAAAAATATGATTTTTGGGAGCCCGCGTTTTGCGGGCTCTTTTTTGGATATGTTCAGAAGTGAAAAATGTGTTATCATAGGGATAAAGGATATAGAATCGAGAAGAACATATGGAAGAATGGAGGATGATAAAGATGAAAATAACAGTATTAGTAGAAAACAGCACCAGCTGCCGGCTTTATGGAGAACACGGCCTGTCAGTGTATATCGAATATGATGGAAAGAAGTATCTTCTGGATACCGGAGCCAGTACGTTATTTGCGAAGAATGCAAAAGAACTGGGGATTAGTCTGGCAGACATAGATACCGCATTCTTATCACACGCCCACTACGATCACAGTGGAGGATTTGAAGCATTTTTCAAAGAAAATGATAAGGCGGAAGTTTATATGCAGGACACTTCTGCGGAAAATTGTTATTTCCGTACAGAAACCGGTGATAAATATATAGGGATACCGGTGCAGCTTCTGGAGGCGTATAAAGAACGATTCCATACATTACATACAGTATGTGAAGTGGAAAAAGGAGTCTGGGCTGTGCCGCATTCGACAGAAAATCTGGATGGAATGGGCCGCAGAGCACATATGTACCGCAAAGTGGGCGATGAATTCATTGCAGATGATTTCGCACATGAGCAGAGTATCGTATTTGAGACAGAAAAGGGACTTGTGATATTTAACAGCTGCTCTCATGGCGGTATTGCCAATATTGTAAGAGAAGTGCAGAACGCATTTGCAGGAAAGAAAATATATGCCGTCATAGGAGGATTCCATATGATGAAGCTTTCTGGACTGGATACCCTTGGGATTCCTGTGGATGAAGTAGTAAAAGTAGCAAGAGAACTGAAAGAACTGGGCGTAAAAAAGGTTTATACCGGACATTGTACCGGAATGATCGCATTTGGAATTATGAAAAGAGAACTTGGGAATATGGTACATGCCCTGAATACGGGATGCAGGATAGAGATTTAGTATGAATTGGAAAGCAGTTGTAGGTGTAAGTATGCTGTGCATTACTATGATGACCGGGTGTGAAGAGAAGAAAACACATAGTTCAAGAAGTAACGAGACAGTAAAAGAGAAGGTAGAAGTTTCAAAAAAAGGATAAGGAAAAGGAAGAAACGCTAACAGAACAAGGTACGCCAGAAGATAGTTCTGAGGAAGATACAGAGGAGCAGAAGTATAAGCTTCAGAAGATAGACATATCTGCAAAAGAACAGAGAAGAATAGAAAACAGGCTTAAAAATCATATTCTACCTTCGAGGGGTATGTTTTTTCTCTAAAAAAGAGTATGATCAATATAAAAAAGGAGGTAGATGGATGGATCTTATCAAAATTGGAAAATACATTGCAGGTAAGCGAAAGTCATTGGGGATGACACAAAAGCAACTGGCAGAAAAAATAGGTATGAGTGATAAGTCTGTTTCTAAATGGGAGAGAGGAATCTGTTTGCCGGATGTATCAGTATACTTAGAATTATGCGAAATATTAGGTATTAGTCTTAATGAGTTTTTTGCTGGTGAAGATATTGAGATAGATAATATTGAAAAAAAATCAGAAGATACATTGATACAGATAACAAAGGACAGTGGCCGCAAACAACGATACTTAAAGAGAATCATTATAGTGCTTCTTATTGTAGTGGGAATATCTATGGTTACTTTTGGATCCATCGTATGTAATAAATTGCGACAACCACAAAACTATATTGAAGCAGTAGACTCAGATAGTATAGAAATGAAAACTGCTGAATTGTTATCAGGAATTGATGGAACAATGATGTTTCGATACAATTCAAGGGATACATTTAAAACGTTATCTATTTACTTGTCAGAATATCAGCTTGGACAACGAGTTTCACATAAAAAAGTTTTGGAACTTTCCTATGAAGATGTGAAATCTTCCACAAATGGATTGATTGTCATTACACCGGATTTTGATAATTTTACTGCAAAGCTCATCGCAGCAGATAAATATTCAAAATATATGACAGAAATACCAATTTTGGAGGGAGTTAAAAACAGGGAATATTATGGAAGATCAGCAACGACTATTGAAAACAAATGCAAGATAGAGTATGGAACAGAGCAAGGATTAGCAGCACTGATTTATGGAGAAAAAGGGTTAAGCTCGTTGCCAATACAGGATATTGCAGGGGAGCATATAGATACAGATAATGAGTACATGTATTACTATTCGGTTGAATTTATAAAATAGCACTAATAAAAAGAAGAGGATGTCACGTAATCTGCTTTGATTCGTTGGCATCCTTTTTTGACATTTAGTTTTTATGACATTATAGATTTCATAACCTATTTCTTATTTTTCGGTATTCTCTTGGCGAATATCCTTTCAGCTTGTGAAAAAGCCGGCTGAAATAAAGCTGGTTATCATATCCGACAATCTTAGAAATCTCATTGATGGAATAAGTTGTTGTTTCAAGTAACATCTGAGCATTGTTGATGCGGATTCCCACAATGAATTGCATTGGTGTAGAACCGGTATATTTTTTGAAATTTCGGATAAACCAGCTGACACTCATGCCTCGTGAGGCAGCATAATCATCAATATTGATATTTTGATTGTAGTTTTCACTGAAAAAGGTAACAGCATTATCCATCTCATGATCAAGGTATTCATTTTTTAATATGTGCTCTCTTGTCAGTTCCCGGTGGAAACTGATCAGAAGATGACGTAGCAAAAGGACAAGCATTTCCTCATAATTGTCTTGACAGCGTTGGAGCTCGATAATGATACGTTTGAAAATTTGTTCATATTCATTAGATGTACCCACTTGAAAGACACGTTCTTTATCCGGAAACCCATATTGACGTAAGATATTTTTCACATTGCTTCCTGTGAAGTGAATCCAGTATACTTCTGTCTTATCTTCTCCGTAATATTCATATTTTTGGAGTTCTTTCGGTCTGTACAGTACAATGTTGCCGGCTGGAACAATCGTTTCATTATTTACATTATCAAAATGAAAATGCCCACAACCAGCAGTGATATATATAATCTGATAATCCAGACGACCCCTTGGACGGTAGGTCGGAAGTTTGGGATGTCTGGAAAGACGGTAAGTACCACAGCTACCTACAATCAGCGGACGATTTTTGTCTTTGAAATCCATATGTGAGTGGTTCAAATAACCGGTGTTCAAATACATAGGACAGCACCTCTTTTCGTACTTTTTATCATTGTATCATTTAGTGCATATTTTGTCTAATCCAATTCATAGACATATTTTGCGAATTAAGATAAGCTATATATAGCATAACTAAGGAACGTAAACAAAAAGTAAAGTATAAGGTTTGCTTTAGGAAAACAAAGAACAAAAAAGTATATATATTGGAGGAGAGCTATTTATGATCGTACCACGTTATTATGAAAATCTAAGCGTACTGCACGAAAACACAATGCCAGCCAGAGCCTATTATATTCCGGCATCCAGAAGAATGGGTAACTTGGTGGAACACAGAGAAGAGTCAGATCGTATGCAGTTATTGAATGGAACTTGGAAATTTCAGTATTTTAACAGCATCTATGACATTCAGGATTCTTTCTTTGAGAAGAATTATGATACAGAAAATTTTGATGAGATTCAGGTTCCAAGTGTATGGCAGATGGCTGGATATGATACACACCAGTATACAAACATCCGGTATCCATTTCCGTTTGATCCACCATATGTGCCACAGGACATTCCGTGTGGAGCCTATGTACATACTTTTGAGTACAGTAGAGATGAGAAAGCACCAAAATCTTTTTTGAACTTTGAAGGAGTAGACAGTTGCTTTTACGTATGGATCAATGGCTCTTACATAGGATACAGCCAGGTTTCGCATATGACCAGTGAGTTTGATGTTACCGATGTACTTCAGGATGGAACGAATACGGTGGCAGTGTTGGTAATGAAGTGGTGTGATGGTTCCTATTTGGAAGATCAGGACAAATTCCGTATGAGTGGTATTTTCCGGGATGTGTACATTTTGAAACGCCCAAAACAGGCAATCAGTGATTATCATATTAAAACAAGAATTGAGGATATGCTTGCGAAAGTAGAAATTGAAATGAAATTCTACTCTCCGTTAAATGTAAAAATTTCGATTGAAGATAGAAACGGAGCAGTTGTAGCACTAGGAAGTATTGCTGAAGAAGGAACAGCTGTATTAGAAATCGCAAGTCCGGAACTTTGGAATACAGAAAATCCATATCTATATAAACTGATTTTTGAAACAGAGAATGAAGTAATTGTAGATCACATTGCATTAAGAAAGATAGAGATTAAAGACCAGGTTATTTATTTAAATGGAAAGAAGATTAAATTCCGTGGTGTCAATCGACATGATTCTGATCCGGTTACTGGATTTACAATCAATTCGGAACAGATTACAACCGATCTTACGTTAATGAAACAGCATAATTTTAATGCGATCCGTTCCAGCCACTATCCGAACGCACCATTTTTCTATGAAATGTGTGACAAGTATGGATTCATGGTAATAGATGAAGCAGATATTGAAGCTCATGGTCCATTTATGATCTACAGAAAAGAAGACACTGATTACAATCGGTTCAAACGATGGAATGAGAAGATTGCAGATGATCCGGTATGGGAAGAGGCAATCGTTGATCGCGTAAAACTCATGGTGGAACGTGACAAAAACCGTTTCTGTATTGTTATGTGGTCAATGGGAAATGAGAGTGCTTATGGCTGCAACTTTGAAAAAGCACTGGAATGGACAAAGAATTTTGATCCAGACCGTATCACACAATATGAGAGTGCAAGATACCGTAATTATGATGAAACATATGATTACAGCAATCTGGATGTGTACAGCCGGATGTACCCGGCGCTTTCCGAAATTCAGGAATATCTGGATAAAGATGGAAGCAAACCCTTCCTTTTGGTAGAGTACTGTCACAGCATGGGAAACGGACCTGGAGATTTTGAAGATTACTTCCAGATGATTCAGGATAATGATAAAATGTGCGGCGGCTTTGTCTGGGAATGGTGTGACCATGCGATTGCTCATGGAACTGCTGAGAATGGAAAGACTATATATGCTTATGGGGGCGACCATGGCGAAGAAATTCATGATGGCAACTTCTGTATGGATGGATTAGTATATCCGGACAGAACGGTACATACAGGACTTTTGGAATACAAGAATGTTTATCGCCCGGCAAGAGTTATTTCCTATGACAAAGAAAGCGGAGAACTGGTGCTTCATAACTACATGGATTTTGATAATCTGAAAGATTATGTGAAAATCAGCTATGAATTGACACAGGATGGACTTTTGATTGGGAAAGGAAAACTTGCTGAAGTATCTGTGGTACCACATAGTGAAGGAAAAACAAACCTGCAGGTCAACGTTCCAGAAAATGGAAAATGTTATTTAAAACTCACTTACCACCTGAAAAAAGAAATGCCTCTGCTGGAAGAGGATTATATCCTTGGATTTGATGAGATCGAAGTAAGCCAGAAGGATGCCAAATGCCAGTTAGTAGAAAAATGGGTTGAAAAAACAGTGACGGATTCTGAATTACAGGTGAGTGAAGATGATACCCAGATTCATATCAAAGGCCGTGAATTCGCATATACAATCGACCGACGGACTGCACTTTTTACAGAGATGAAATTTGCAGGTCGGGAATATCTGAACCACCCGATGGAATTAAATATCTGGAGGGCACCAACAGATAATGATATGTACATCAAGTCTGAATGGAAGAAAGCCCATTATGATAAAGCTTATACAAGAGCTTACACGACAGAGGTCGTGCAGGGAAAGCATGGTGTGAAAATTACAAGCCATGCATCCGTTGTGGCAGAGACAGTACAGAAGATTCTTGATGTGACGATCACATGGAAAATAGAAGCTGCTGGAAAGATTGATGCAGATATTGCAGTAACAAAAGATGATGAATTTCCGGACCTGCCAAGATTTGGTGTGAGGATGTTCCTGGATAAAAAACTTTCAGCTGCACGATACTTTGGAATGGGACCACAGGAAAGCTATTGTGACAAACGTCAGGCTGCGAGCCACGGTTTGTACCGGGCAGATGTAGGGGATTTACATGAGGACTATATCCGTCCACAGGAAAATGGAAGCCATTATGATTGTGAATATGTAGAGCTTAACAACAGCCGATATGGAATTGTGGCATCCGCAGAAAAGGCATTTTCATTCAATGCTTCTTATTATACACAGGAAGAACTTGAGAAGAAAACGCATAATTATGAATTAATAGAATCAGATAGTGTAGTATTTTGTGTTGACTATGCACTAAATGGCATTGGTTCTAACAGTTGTGGTCCAGTTGTATTGGAGCAGTACCGATTTGATGATGTATTATTCCGGTTTCGGTTTACACTGATACCGTATGTAAAGGGATAACAAGGTTTCATGTAACCCGTAAACAAGGAAAGAGAGTCTGATTGTAATGTAAAGTCCGGATATACAGAGCAATCAGACAAAATCAGAGAAAAAAACAGAATTAGATATCATACGGTTAGCCATATTGAGATTCTAAGTGCGATGAAGATGAGGAGCAAAGAAATTCGATGGAAGAAAAAAAGTATTTGAAATGGTATAACAAAATTGGATACGGATCAGGTGATATTGCAGGTAATGTAGTCTATGCGTTCCTGACATCTTTTATAATGGTCTATCTGACGGACTCGGTAGGACTTGCTGCAGGTGTCGTGGGTACCCTGATTGCCGTATCAAAACTATTTGATGGTTTTACGGATATATTTTTTGGATCAATGATTGACAAAACACACAGTAAAATGGGAAAAGCGAAACCCTGGATGCTATATGGATATATTGGTTGTGCCATTACGCTGGTCAGCTGTTTTGCAGTACCAGTCAGCTTGGGAACAACGGCTAAATATGCATGGTTCTTTATCTCTTACACACTGTTAAATGGTGTGTTTTATACAGCAAACAATATTGCTTATTCAGCACTTACGTCACTGATTACAAAGAACAGCAAAGAGCGTGTGCAGATGGGATCTTACCGTTTTATTTTTGCGTTTTCAACAAGTCTTCTGATTCAGGCAATTACAGTTGGATTTGTAGATAAATGTGGTGGAGATGCTGCAGCATGGAGAACGGTTGCTATTATCTATGCAATCATTGGTCTTGTCGTAAATACGATTTCAGCACTTTCTGTTAAGGAACTTCCTGAGGAAGAACTTAACGAAGGAGAAGTAAAGGCTGATAATGAAAAGTACGGAATGGTACAGGCATTCAAGCTTCTTGTTAAAAACAAATATTACATGATGATTTGTGGAACATATATTTTACAGCAGTTATATGGTGCCATGATTGGAGCTGGCATTTATTACATGACATGGGTACTGAAAAATAAGAATTTGTTTGGACAATTTGCATGGGCAGTAAATATTCCACTGATCATTGCCCTGATTTTCACACCGACATTAGTTGGTAAGTGGAAAGGTATGTATAAACTGAACTTAAGAGGTTATGTCTTAGCAGTCATCGGTAGAGCACTTGTTGTTGTTGCAGGGTATATGGGCAGTGTTCCGCTGATGATGGCATTTACAGCTCTTGCAGCCTTAGGTCAGGGACCATGGCAGGGAGATATGAATGCAGTTATCGCATCCTGCTCTGAGTACACTTATCTTACACAGGGAAAGAGAATTGACGGAACGATGTACTCTTGTACTTCTCTTGGCGTAAAAATCGGTGGAGGTATTGGAACCGCTGTTGTTGGATGGCTGCTTGAGTTCAGTGGATATATCGGAACAAATGCAACTCAGCCGCAGTCTGCACTTGATATGATGCAGTTTATGTATCTTTGGCTTCCGTTAATCTTTGATGTATTGATTATGTTTGTACTTTCAAGAATGAATGTAGAAGATGCAAATAAAAAACTGAAAGCAGAAAAAGGAATTGCTGCAGATGAAGTAACAGATGCATCAGACATAAATTAGAATTGACAGGAGAAAGCGTTGTCTGGTCATTGCTCGATGAGACAGTGCTTTTTTCTATATATAAAGTGATTGAACTGTATTTTGAAAATAAAAAAGGACCACTTCATTTTTGTGAAATGGCCTTAAGAAAATATTCAGTTTTCACAAAATAGTCCTTTTAGTATTTATACATGGTAAGGATGCTCAAAATATTCAGTGTAGAATACTAAAAGGTCATTCAGATATTTTTTTAGGTTGCTCATTTGCAATTCCTCCTTTCCTTATTTACAAGTTGATTATAAGATAGGTGTAAAAGGATTGCTTGCCAAATCGAAAGAAGATATAGACAAATGTTGCAAAGGGGAGTATTTCATGCAGTTAAAATATGTTGACACAAAAGAGGAGATCATAGCAATAAATAGGAAGTCAAAACATATTGAACCACATCTTCATAATGCACTGGAGATCGTTTGTGTAACAAGTGGAGCATTAGAACTTGGTGTCGGACAGGAACTATACCATATGGAAAAAGGAGATATAGGCTTTGTATTTCCAGATGTTATTCATCACTATCAGGTACTGACACCTGGTGTAAATAAAGCGACTTATCTGATTGCATCGCCATTTACGATAGCCAAATTTGCAGATATCATGCAATCCATGGCTCCTGAATACCCAATCATCAAAGCGGAAAAGGTTGAACCGGAGGTATATAGGGTTATAAATGCAATTTTAGAGACAGAACAGTCGGATATTACTGTTGCACAGGCATATCTTCAAATTGTGTTGGCACGCTGCATAGGAAAATTAAATTTGGTAGAAAAGAGTAATGTGGGGAGCAACGATCTTATTTACCAGACAGTTTCCTATATATCAGCAAATTTTAAGAAGAAATTTTCGCTGGAAGAGATGGCAAAAGATCTGGGGGTGAGCAAATATGTTTTATCCAGACTCTTTTCCAAAACATTCCATAGAAACTTTAATCAATATCTTAACGATGCAAGGCTGAACTATGCATGCCATCGTTTGGAAAATACGAGTGATTCTATTACAAATATTTGTCTGGATAGTGGATTTGAAAGTCAGAGAACATTTAACCGAGTATTTAAAGAAAGATATAAAATATCACCGAGTGATTATCGGAGTATTTGTGTGAAAGAGATGTTGTCATAAAAGGTTCTGTTGATAGAAATATTTACTTTGATTTCACAGTACTATGTATTTG
>NZ_JAMOYX010000020.1:0-48202 GCF_023669465.1 Dorea sp. MB18-49 | reverse complement strand
GTTTACCAGTGTTATAATCTCTAATTGGAAACCTGTATGAACTAACAAAAAAATGAGAAAGAGGAAAAAACATGAATTTTTTGAAAAAAAACCTAAACGGTATACTGGTTTGTTTTGTGATTGCCGTACCTTCCTGGCTTCTTGGAAAGACATTCCCAGTTGTTGGCGGCCCTGTCATCGCAATCCTTGCCGGAATGCTGATCACTTTAGTGTGGACGAACAAAGGAAAAGCCGAATCAGGAATCAAATGGACTTCTAAGATTATTCTGCAGACAGCAGTTGTCCTGCTTGGATTCGGAATGAACCTTGGCGTCATCTTACAGACCGGAAAACAGTCACTCCCGATCATCGTATGTACCATCAGTACTTCCCTGATCATCGCATGGCTGCTCCGTAAAATTATCAAAGTACCTTCTAACACTTCCATCCTGGTTGGTGTCGGTTCTTCCATCTGCGGAGGATCTGCGATCGCTGCCACCGCACCGGTCATTGATGCAGATGATACCGAAGTTGCACAGGCAATTTCCGTTATCTTCTTCTTCAACGTCATTGCAGCCGTACTTTTCCCGGTACTTGGAAGCGCACTTGGTTTTGACACAACAGGCGGTGGATCTTTCGGATTATTCGCAGGAACTGCGATCAATGATACCTCTTCCGTAACGGCTGCCGCCTCTACCTGGGACAGTATGTGGAACCTTGGAAGCGAGACACTGAATACTGCTGTTACGGTAAAGCTTACACGTACACTGGCAATTATTCCGATCACACTGGTATTATCCCTGATCCGTGCAAGATCTGCCTCAAAAGCCGGAACTGCTGATTCTTCCGCAAACAAATTCAGCCTGAAGAGAGCATTTCCTATGTTCATCTTATACTTCATCATTGCAGCTATCATCACAACAGTATGTATGAGTATGGGTGTCAGCGCTGACGTATTTGCTCCGTTAAAAGAATTATCGAAGTTCTTTATCATTATGGCTATGGCCGCAATCGGGCTTAACAGTAATGTTGTGAAGCTTATTAAATCCGGAGGAAAACCACTTCTGCTGGGTGCCTGCTGTTGGGTTGGAATTACAATTGTGAGCCTTGGAATGCAGCATGTAATGGGGATCTGGTAATTTTTTTCTACTTAATTCACTAAGCTGGCTACCCGGACTGGAATAAAAGCCGGAAAATCAAGGCTTCTGCCATAACTTTCCGGCTACACATAAAGGTTACCATCCTTTTATTGTCATTTTTCAGACCAGCGATATAATCCCCGGCTTCTCTTTACCTGTTCTGTGCAATCGCGGCATCTACCACATGTTCCAGCAAAATTGAAGTCGTCACTCCGCCGACGCCTCTTGGGACCGGTGTGATTGCCTCCACAATCTTCTCTGCTTCTTCAAAATTCACATCTCCGCAGAGCTTTCCTTCTTCATTCACATTGATTCCTACATCAATCACGATCTGTCCTTCTCGCAGATAGCTTCCATCGATCACTCCTGCTTTTCCGGCCGCTACAACTACGATATCTGCTTCCTTTACTACAGATGGCATGTCCACCGTCCTGGTATGGCAGACGGTTACGGTCGCATTCTTCTTGATCAGCATCATCGCTGCAGGTTTTCCGACTACAAGACTTCTTCCGATAACTACCACTTTCTTACCGGTACAGTCAATTCCATAATGATCCAGTACCTTCATGCAGGCACTCGGCGTACACGGTGCATATCCCATATCTTTTCCCATGAACACACCTGCCATGGAAAGATCGGTAATTCCGTCTACATCCTTTTCTACGGCCAGTGCATTCACGATCTTGTCTTCATTCAGATGCTTCGGAAGCGGTCTGAATAACAGAACTCCGTGGATTTTTTCACTTTTATTTACCTGGTCGATCGTCTTTAATACCTCTTCTTCTTCTACATCTGCAGGAAGAAGGAATTTCTCATATGCTACTCCCAGTGTCTCACAGCGTTTTGTTGCGCCTCTTTCGTATGCGATGTCATCTTCTCTTTCACCGATACGGATAATTCCAAGTGTCGGTGTAATATTCTGTGCTTTTAAAGTTTCTACTTTTGCTTTGATTTCTTCATTGATAGAAGCATTTACTTCTTTTCCTAATAGTAATTTTGCCATTTTTCCTGCTGCTTTCCTTTTATTTTGTATTTTCTCCGGACATTTCCGGTTTATCCGTCTTTATCTCACTGGATTTTACCGGATACGGCTGTTTACTTCCGCAAATATCCGGTCTGCTTTTGCTTCGTATTCTTCCCGCAGGGAATCTGCCAGATGATTGAGCTCTTCTGCTTTTCTTCTGTCTTTCATTGATTTTGTATTAATATATACATTCAGTGAAGCCCCCTGCATTGCGGATTTTAAAAGTGTTGCTCCGACTCCCGCATCACTTAATGCAATCCGGCTTCCTTTTGCAGCGAATACTTCTACCAGATCAATGCCTCTGGCACAGGTCTTCATAATCTCAATCGGAACACTACATGCCGTATTCAGCGCCTCTTCCATAATCTCTTCCTTTTTGGCAAGCTCTTCCGGCGTAGACTTCGGAAGTCCATACGCCTTACTGAGCGGCTCGAATGCTTCCGCATCCTTATCCATCAGTTCTAAAAATTCTTTTGCAATCTCATCTGCCTGTTTTTTGCATTCGATGATCTCTTCTTCTACATCTGCATAGGTCTTCTTTCCTACAGTCAGACTTCCGACCATATTACCAAGTGCGATCCCGATGGCTCCGGCTAACGCCGATGCCCCGCCGCCGCCCGGAACAGCTGCTTTACTTGCAAGGACTTCTATGAAATCTTCACAGGTCTGGGATTTAAAGTTTCTATTTGGATTTTCCATGTTGTACCTCATTTCTAAAAATCATGGGTACATTATACACTGTGAACTCTTTTACTGCAATACACTAAATTTGGGAGGGAAAATTAAAAAATTCTCCCTCCCAACTCAAAAGCTTCTTTCCAAACACATACCCTGCCGCCGACAGTTTCTTTCAAATACATGACAATTTAAAGTATTTCATTTTTCTTATCCAGGATTGCTCCGCCTGCACTGCACGCCGGGCAGATACAATATTTACCGCCGTTCGCTTTAGATGCCTTTCCGGCTTCTGCCATAGATTTTGCCTGTTCTGCTCCAAATACCTCTGCTCCTTTTTCAGATGAAGCAAAGCTGATCAGTGCATCAATTGGCAGTACATCCTCAGATAATTCCTGAAGATATGCTTCTGTCACGGCCTTTTCATCTGTAGTTTCTTCTGCTGCCAGCCATTTTTCTGCCATCTCTTTTAATTCCGGACAGCATGAACCTGCATTTAATATTTCCTTTGTCTTCTCTTCTACGAATTTTCTTGTGTCTTCTGTCATGATAGAATCCTCCTTGTATTCGTTATACATTTTCTTTTATTATACTCTATTTTCATGCACTTGGCACAATTATCTTCATATACAGAATCTCAAAAAACTGACAGTTCCTTTCAAACATATAACAATAAAAAATCCCTAAAGCAAAAGATTTTTCATATCACTCCACTTTAAGGATTTCATTCATTTTTATATTCCCAGGACAATCTTGATCAGCAATAACGCCAACACCAGCAGGATGATCGGCTTAATGATCTTCACACCGTTCTTCACAACCATATGTGCGCCAAGATAATGTCCGGCAATGCTGAATACCGACGCCGAAAGTCCCAGCACCCAAAGAATCTTTCCTGCAAGAATAAATGTGATCAATGCCGATATATTCGATGTCAGATTGACGACCTTCACATTACCGGTTGCTTTCTCCATATCAAGCTTTCCTAATTTGGTAAATGCAAGCAGTAAAAATGTTCCGGTTCCCGGTCCGTAGAATCCATCATAGATACCGATCACAAAAGAACATGCTGCCATGATCAGATACTGTTTTTTTCTGGTAAATCCTTCCGGTATCACCGGTTTCAGATCCTTGTCCCGCAATACACAGAATGCAACAACAGGAAGCACAAATACCAGTACCGTCTTAAGTACTTTGTCACTGATGATCAGCGCCAGGTTCGCCCCCGCAATTGAACCCACAAATGCACAGGCTACCGTACCCGGGACTAAACATATGTCAACACATTTGCTCTTCACCAAGTGCCATGTCGACACCGCTGTTCCAGTCGCTGATGATAATTTATTTGTCGCAATCGCATGGTGTACCGGAATCCCTGCGAACATATATGCCGGTAATGAGATCAATCCGCCACCTCCGGCAATCGCATCGACAAATCCGGCAAGAAATACCAGTGGACACACAATAAGGAATTCATGTAAATTCATATGTTTCTCTCCTTCATACTCTCAAATCCATAAATTAATCTATCGCATCCATATATTCATGTCAAGTTTTCAGGAGATAATTCTTATTCTGCTCTGCTTTCGGATACACGGCGATTTACATTCTTCACCAGATCCAGTACGGTATTGAACACATAGTCTTCACCAAGCGAAGTATCGATACACATCTGATAATTACCGGACATCCCCCATATTCTTCTTGTATAGTATCTATAATTGTCTGCACGTCTTCTGTCAGTCTGTTCAATCCTGCGTTTTGCCGCTTTTTCATCCAGACCATCTCTTTTCATTACCGTCTGAATTCTCGTCTTAAGCGGGGTATTGCCCGCGAGGAAGCGATGTGTGACTGGCTAAAGAACTGTATCCGGTTATGCAAAAGCAGATCTACATTATAAATTCTACTTCAATATCCTTATTTCCAGGAATCCGGTACTGCTCTTCCACGTCAGATCCCCAGCTGTCGATTCCGCCTACACCACGGACCGCTCCATAGATACAAAGTACCGTTCTTCTTTCCGGTGGCAGCTCTTCCTGATGCGTTGCATTCTCAAGTTCTTCTGCAGTATAAGGAAGACATGAAAATGCAAACGTGGAATGATTGATCTCACTGCCCGCCCGGAATGTAAGTCCACTTTGTTCTATATGACGATTCCGGTTATCCAAAACCGTACTTCTCTTCACTGTCACCCACTCGGTATCCATATGCATGCCACATTCCTGCGGAACCAGATACGGTGTAACCGGAAGACCCTCTACTTCATAAATTCCGTGAATACCCCCGGCTTTTCTATCCGGATATGTCTCACCCGATAATCCTTCATAAACGAATCCGTCTGCCTTTGTCGGCATGACAAAGCGCATACCGAATGCAGGGAGCTCCGGCATTCCCTCTTTCCCGTAATAGTGCGCTCTTACTCTGACATTTCCATCAGCAAATACCAGATACGATACCTTTACCTGTGTTGACGGAACAGTTAATGTCTCATATGTAAATATAACTTCCACACGTTCCGCAGTTTCTTTATCCGAATATTTATTATTTACCGGTGCGCTCGGTTTTTCTATCTTGGTTCCGTCTATCCGTACCTGGATATCCACATATTTCTGGAACATATCGGCAGTCATCCACATACCGGCTCTAAACGGGAATCCATTTCCACGATCATTGTCTGTGGTTGCTCTCCAGAATGTCGGCTTCGGTGTGCGATACAGCCATTCCTTTCCATGCTTTACCATGGATTCCAGACCGCCTGTCTGATAAGAAAAGATCAGATGAAAGTCTCCTCCGTGTACTCCAAGTGTTACATCTCCATACACAATTCCTAATTTTCCTCTATCTGCGTAATCCATAGTAATGTCTCACCTCCTGCATTGCCGGCTTTTCCGTTCTGTCCGCAAATAAAATTCCATTTCCCGAAAATTCATAATCCGATGGCCTGTCATCAAAGTCACCACCATAACGCAATACATCACGTCCTGTCACTTCATCCTTCACGAACAGTGCCTGATCGATATAATCCCAGATGAAGCCTCCCTGATACTCCTCATACTGATCCAGTAATCTGATATAAGATTCCATTCCTCCCAGAGAATTTCCCATATCATGCATATATTCACATAAGATAAATGGTTTCTTCGGATTATTTTCCAGATATTCTTTTATCTTCTCCGGCGAAGCATACATCTGGCTCTCCATATCAGAAATTAAATCCTCATAAGGCCGGTTCTCTGCCACGCCCTCGTAATGCACAAGTCTGTCCGGATCTTTTTCTTTATAGTAACGGTTCATCTCCACCAGGATATCACCGGCATACGATTCATTTCCAAGTGACCAGAAGAGTACCGACACATGATTCTTAAATGATTCAAAGTTCGATACTGCCCTGTCTAATGTACATCCTCTCCAGCATCCGATACTTCCCGGAACATTCCACGACGGTTCAATCACACCTTGTTTCAGCCACGATCCATGTGTCTCCAGATTTGTCTCTGCCATCAGATAGATCCCCGCCTGATCACATCTGTAATACCATGAAATATGATCCGGATAATGGCAGGTTCTGACTGCATTGATATGATTGCGTCTGATACATTCGATATCCCATTTCTCATCAGCTTCGGTAATACATCTTCCGCTTCTGGCATTCCATTCATGCCGGTTTACACCATTGATGATCAGACGTTTTCCATTCAGCAGCATCTTTCTGCCTTTTAATTCTATCTTACGGAATCCAATCTGATATGGAACCACTTCTACTGTCTCGCCTTTTTCATTCTGAACTTCTATCAGAAGCTCATACAGATACGGATCTTCATTGCTCCATGCATGTACGGATTCTTCTAATTCATAACGGAACTGGATCTCATTGTTCACTGATCCTTCTACCGGAAGATTCTTCTGGATCACCGGGTTGTTCAGATTCTCCGTTTCATCCAGTAATACATGATTTTCATCACTATAGATATCTTGCAAAGAAACTTTTATTTTACCCTGGATATTATTTTCTTTCTTTTTCTGTGATAATCGGATATCCAGCTCCAGTTCTGCCTTTCCATCTTCCGGATGATACTTCGGACGGATCCACAGATCTTCAACATGAACCGCCGGTATTCCGTACAGGTTCACATCTCTGAAAATACCAAAAAACCGGAAGAAATCCTGGTCTTCCAGAAATGCCGCCGTACTGCGCTTATGTACTTCCACTGCCAGCAGATTATCTTTATCTTTTACATATGGTGTAATATCAAATTCCGAAACCGTAAAGCTGTCTTCTGCATACCCCACGAACTCTCCGTTCACCCATACATAGAATGCCTGTTCCACACCTTCAAAACTTAAGATGATCCTCTTTCCTCTCAGTCCGTCATTCAGATCAAACTTCCGGATATAAGAACCTACCGGATTATATTCGGCCTGGCTGAACATACCTTTCCCTTTTTCTTTTCCATATCCTGCCGGTCTTCTGTAAATATGTCCTTCCCACGGATACATCGTATTGATATAATGAATCTTATCGTATCCCGCCAGTTCTATATGCTGTGGCACTTTCATTTCATCAAAATTTTTACAGTTAAACCATTTCTGATAAAAATCAGCCGGACGTTCCAATGCATTCACTGAATAGTGGAACTTCCAGATTCCATTTAACGATTGTTTTAACCGCTGATTCTGCTTCTTATAATCTTCTTTATTCTCATAAAACTTATGATCACTGTGTGCATCCAGACGATTCACACGAAATACCTGCGGATCATCTAACCATCTGATGTCTGCTTTCATTTGCCTTTTGCACCTCCATTTATTTTTCTTTCTCATCTATCAGTAAACTTTTTCCAATGCAGGGGATTTAATACCCGAGTGCTTCATTTCTGTTCATCCAGAAATGAATCCCCGTCGTGGAATCCATCCATCTGTCCTCGTTAAAATCTTTGACCTCCACCCACTGTCCTTTTCTGTATACAAAATTCTCATCGACCAGCGACCAGGCTTCTTCGAATTCTTCCGTTTCATCAAAATTTTTTATCGAAAGTACCTTTGCCTTGCTGCACCGGCAAGAAGGACGTGTTGCCGAAGTCCGTTTAGCATCTGCCGGGATCAGAAGCTGTACCACTCTGTCATTCACACATTTCTTATAGCCAAGGATCGGTCCGGTCTCCGGACAGTGCATGCGGAACCACTGCGTTGCTTCGTCTGACTGAATGTCATCCAGCTTCGCGTGCTCCAATACAGCCCCGTAAAGGTTGGCTCCTTTAATGTTGCATTCCCGCATATCACATCCTCGGAATGCTGCCGTCTTCATATTTGCATTCTGAAAATTTGCACCATGCAGGGAATTGCCGTCGAATAATGCATTTTCCACACTGCAGTTTTCAAAATTCACACGTTCCAGATTTACATTTTGAAAGGAACTCAATGTGAAGTCCATATTATGCAGATTCATTCCGCTTAGATCCATGTCTTTGAATTCACATTCACGAAATACCGGATGCTCTCCCGCATCTCGCGATTTCATAGCTTTCAGAAGTGTCTCTTTCGTTATCTCTTTCATAGCATTACACCCCTTCACTTCCGTATTATCTATACAATTTGCTTTTTTTACTGATAGTTTTATTATACCGCAATTCTTAACAAAAGAAATCCCCAAAATACCATATCATCCGGTATTTTGAGGATTTTATTTTCATATTAACAAATGCAATATAATGATTTTTCAGCTGTCCGCAGATTCCTAGTTCAGGAAATCTTCATCATCAAAATAGTTGATTCTCATAGCAGTCTTTACATCTTTCAATGTCTCTGCTGCTTTCGCCTCAGCTACCCTGCTTCCTTCTTTCAGGATTTCGAATACTTCCGGAAGCTTCTGCTCCCATTCTTTTCTTCTTGCACGGATTGGTGCCAGCTCTGCCTGAAGAACCTTGTTCAGGAATTTCTTCACTTTGACATCACCCAGACCTCCACGCTGATAGTGTGTTTTCAGTTCATCCAGATTCTTATATTCCGGCCAGAATTCTTCGAAATATTCATCCTTGCAGAATGCATCCAGATAAATGAATACCGGATTGCCTTCTACCTGTCCAGGATCTTCCACGCGCAGGTGGTTCGGATCTGTGAACATGGACATTACTTTCTTCTTAACAACATCTTCTTCATCAGAAAGATAAATACAGTTTCCAAGTGATTTGCTCATCTTGGCCTTTCCATCGATACCCGGAAGTCTTAAGCATGACTTGTTAGATGGGAGTACGATCTCAGGCTCAGTCAGAGTCTCTCCATATACACTGTTAAACTTGTGAACAATCTCTTTACACTGCTCGATCATAGGCATCTGATCTTCTCCAACCGGAACTGTTGTCGCACGGAATGCCGTGATATCTGCAGCCTGACTGATCGGATAGCAGAAGAAACCAACCGGGATACTTGCCTCAAAGTTTCTCTGCTGGATCTCAGCTTTTACCGTAGGATTTCTCTGTACTCTGGATACGGTTACCAGATTCATATAATAGAATGTTAACTCTGTCAGTTCCGGAACCATGGACTGAATAAAAATGTGACATTTCTCAGGATCGATTCCGCATGCCAGATAATCCAATGCTACGTTCATAATATTCTGACGTACCTTCTCCGGATGTTCGGCATTATCAGTCAATGCCTGCGCATCTGCGATCATAATATAAATCTCGTCATATTCTCCTGAATTCTGTAATTTTACACGTTCTTTCAAAGAACCTACATAATGACCGACGTGAAGACGTCCTGTCGGTCGGTCACCAGTTAAAATAATCTTGCTCATCTTACTTATCTCCTTAGCATATATTTCAATAACCTGTATGGGTATACAAATTCATTGTCTCTAATTATTTTATTATAATTCTTTCTAAAGTGAGCGTCAATACAGAAAAAATGCATCATTTTACCTTTCCTGAATTTTTATCTAAATCCTTTTGGATAAAATGATGCATAACAATTTATAAATTATGCTGCCCCTCTGCTTCCGTTCTTACACGCAGCTTCGAATTCTTTCAATTTTCTTTTTGCCTCATTGCTTAGATTCTTTGGTACATCTATCTGAACAGTCACATACTGATCTCCATATCTTCCTGCATCCTTCATAGACACGATTCCTTTACCTTTTAACCGAATCTTTGTTCCGGACTGTGTTCCCGGATTAATCTTGCACACTACCCTTCCGGTAAGCGTCTGTACAACTGCTTCACCACCTAATACTGCTGTAGTAAACGGAATCATGACAGTTGAATATACATCCATATCTTTTCGCTCAAATCCCGGTCGTTTACCAACTCTCACTTTCAGCAACAGATCTCCTGCCTTGCCTCCTGAAAGTCCAGGCATTCCTTTGCCACGCAGACGGATACTTTTTCCGTCACTGATGCCGGCCGGGATATGCACTTTCAGTGATTTTCCTGCTGCATTACTGCCCTGTGCGTCTGACAGCCGGATGACTTTATCTCCTCCAAATGCAGCCTCGTCAAATGTCACATCTATCTCAGCGGTCACATCGGAACCATCCTGACGGAAATTTCCTCCTCCGCCGAATCCATGATTTCCAAATCCATTTCCGAATCCGCTGCTTTCATAACTTCTTCCGGACGTACGTGTCCTTCCTGATCCACTATTTCCAAATCCGCCAAATCCATGGAACTCGCTTCCACTGCCTTCCGAGAATCCGCCGCCAAATATATTCTTCAGGATATCGTCCATATCGCCGCCTTCGAAATGATATTCCTGGAAGCTTCCATTCGGTCCGGTATAACTGTAAGTACCGCCGCCAGGTCCGCTTCCATAGCCATATGCTCCACTGCCGCCTGCACTGCCATCAAAAGCTGCATGGCCAAACTGATCATATAATTTCTTTTTCTCCGGATTACTCAGCACATTATAGGCTTCTGTCGCTTCCTTGAACTTTTCTTCTGCCTGTGCATTTCCGGCATTGGTATCCGGGTGGTATTTCTTGGCCAGTTTACGATATGCTCTTTTTATTGTACTCTTGTCCGCACTCCTGCTGATTCCAAGAACATCATAATAATCTCTTTTTGCCGCCATAGTTCTCCCTCCCGTCATTTATTCTATATTATTTTCTATTATCTTCATCTATGTGAACAGGATTTCGTGGAATATGTGAGTTTCTTACGTTATCCTGATTATTTTCTCTTTATGATATTGTACCCCACAGGCTTAACACCTGTGGGGTACGTTTACTCTTTTGCCATACAGGCTATACCGTCACTTATCGTTTCCCGCATCTGCCTGTCATTAACCTTCGATTGAAATGTAATGTTTCTTCTCTTCTACCGGTTTTGCTTCTGCTTTCGGAACACTGAAGGAAAGGATTCCACTTTCATATTTCGGATGTACATCCTCTACGGTTACATGTTTTCCTACATAGAAGCTTCTGCTCATGCTGCCTGCATAACGCTCTTTTCTAATGTAATTACCTTTCTTGTCTTCCTCATCTTTGTCCAGTCCTTTGGCTGCACTGACGGTAAGTACGCCGTCTTTCAGTTCCATCTGGATCTCATCTTTCTTAAATCCCGGCAAGTCAATGTCTATCTCATATGCATTCTCTGTCTCTTTTACATCTGTCTTCATTAAGTTCTTTGCGTGTTTTCCATACAGTTCTTTGTCAACATTCGGGAATGTTGGGAATGAAAAATCGTTCATAAAGTCATCAAATAAGTTTTCTCCAAAAATACTAGGCATCATCATAAGTCATATCTCCTTCCAAATGATAAAAATTTATAATTAGCACGATCGGAGAATTCCGAGGTGTTGTTTGCTGGAACTTCGGGATTCCGGATGTTTGAATCTTGTATGAATGCTGTCGGCTTCATATCTTTGATTCTTTATCTCTCTTCCTTTGTTCTATCTGTACTATAGCACGCATTATTAGCACTGTCAAGAGGTGAGTGCTAATTTTTTCAAAAAATTTGTGTACCCGTAAAATGAAAAATCTACTTCCATATTTCATTCACAACATATTCCCGGCTCCGGGTATGCAGCACTTTTTCTCCTTCCATTCCAGTAAAAATATAATCTAGCGCGACAGTACCCATCATTGATAGTTTCTTCTGATCGCATAGTTACGAAAAAGGCAAGTATCTTTTTTTGTGATACTTGCCTTTCTGAAATATTAATTTTATCAACCAGATATTCTCCATCTGCTTTACTGTCTATTCATAATTTTCTCTATTTCTTCTCATCCAACAACATCACACCCTGCGCCGGATTCTTATCAATCGCACCAACAATCGGATGTGGTACATAACACTCTTCCAGATATGCAATGCCTTCTGCTGTCAGTCGAACGTTCAATGCACCTGCCGCATCATCCAGATACTGCATCTTCGTTGCACCGATGATCGGCGAAGTAACACCTTTTGCCCACTGCCATGCGATTGCGATCTGCGACATCTTACACTGATACTTTTCTGCAAGTTCGTGTACGCGGGTGACAATCTTCATATCTGCGTCTTCCATACGGTCATATTTGCCAACCGCAACTCTGTCCGTTCTTCCTCTTAAAGATTCGGATTTCCATGTCGTTCTTGCAAGGTGTCCTGCTGCAAGCGGGCTATATGGCATCAGTGAGACATTCATCTGTTTACAGATAGGAATCAATTCTCTTTCATCTTCACGGTACAGTAGATTATAATGATTCTCCATTACAGAAAATGGTGTCCAACCGTGTTCTTTTGCCGCAAGCTGCATATTATGGAACTGATATCCATACATGGCAGATGCTCCGATCGCACGTACCTTCCCCATCTTCACCAGATCATGAAGCGCTTCCATCGTCTCTTCAATCGGCGTCTCATAGTCAAATCTGTGAATGATATAAATGTCCAGATAATCGGTTCCGAGACGTTTTAATGTTCCATCGATTTCCCGGAAGATAGCTCCTTTGGAAAGTCTTCCTTCATTAAAATATACTTTCGATGCAATCACTACTTTGTCTCTTGTTGTATGATTCTTTAATGCTTTTCCAAGGTATTCTTCACTTGTTCCTGCCGAATATCCATTTGCTGTATCAAAAAAATTGATTCCAAGATCCAGTGCATGTGCCACCATCTCATCCGTCTGCTTCTCATCCAGTGTCCAGTCATGCATCGTTCCGGCTTTTCCAAAGCTCATGCAGCCTACACATAATTTTGATACTTCGATATCTGTATTTCCAAGTTTCGTATATTCCATATGCCTCTTTCCTCCATGTTTATGTTTTCTGACATTCAGACTGTTCATCTTCGAACTTATCACTGTTCAAACCGGATATGATACAGGCGGTAACCTGTCTTCAAATCTATCCCTTCTTTCATTCTGACACGTTGTCACTACCTGTAGTGTAATTCTTTTCTGACATCATGTCAATACTTCTTTCAAAGATACAGCGAATCCGGCACCTACATAACCTTCCACTGGCAGTTCCTTGCAAATGCATAGAAAAAAGCGAATCATCTACCGACAATCCACTTTCTCTCTTTCTTTACATTTCTTTACATACATCAATCCATCCACATGCCCCGGCAACGTCTTCCAGTTCTGCAATCGTAAGTCTGACTGCACTGTGGTCATTACCAGCTGCAGGATATACCGTCTCAAAACGTTTCAGAGATTCATCTAGATAAACTTTAATTCCATCTTTAATTCCAAATGGACACACACCGCCCGGGGCATGTCCGATATATTCTTCTACTTCATCGAATGGAATCATCTTCGCCTTCACATGAAACTGATCCTTATATTTACGGTTATCAACCTTCGCCGTTCCCTCTGTCAGGATCAGGATTGGTTCTCCATCAACCAGAAATGACATCGTCTTTGCGATCATTCCCTGCTCTACACCGAGAGCTTCTGCTGCAAGCTGTACCGTCGCACTTGATTCTTCCAGTTCAATCACGTGATCTGCATAACCTTTTTCTTCCAGATATTTCTTTGCTTTTTCTAATGACATGATCCATATCTTCCTTCCTGCATCTATATTTTCTTTTTATTATACTACTTCTATACTGCTTCTTCATTCCTTTTTATATCGGTTAATTCACTCCACAACTCATGTTTCAGCAGGATAGCAGCCATCAATGCTGTCAGGAAATCAGAAACAGCCTGTGCGGCCAACACACCATGATATCCGATCATATGCGAAGCAATAACGATCACAATTCCATAGATCACACCCTGACGGCTGACTGATAACAAGAATGCTCCCATTGCTTTTCCCGCCGACTGGAATACACAGGTCGTAACCAGAACGACTGCCATAAACATCATTCCTGCTTGCTGTAGACGTAACATCAGCACACCCGAATCTACAATCTCCGGTGTCTTCATGAATACACAGATCAAGGGTCTTGCACCGGCGGATAAGATTACTGCCAGTATAACTGCCAGACCACATTCGAATTTATAACAGAATGCGAGAATCTCTTTCAGACGTTTCTTATTCCTTGCCCCATAATTATAACCAACCAACGGTTGACATCCGAACGCAAATCCAACCAGAATCAACGCCGCGATCATATTTACTTTCATCACGATTCCCATCGCCGCAACTTTATTGTTTCCATATACAAGCAGACTCCTGTTTGTAACAGTAACTGCAAAGCTCTGCATAAAGTTCGTGATCGATGCAGGAATTCCGATTGCCAGAATCTGTCTGAATTCTTGCATGTTAATATGCATATGTCCCGGATCAATCGACAGCTTTTTACTCTTTTTCAAATATATCCACACATAATAAACGTCCGTCGCAATATACCCTATGATTGTTGCAATCGCGGCTCCACCGGCTCCCATACCCAGTACCGAAATAAAAATAGGATCTAATATAATATTCACTACTGCACCAAGGACGGAACCTTCCATGGATGCTTTCGAAAATCCTTCTGACCTGAGCTGGTTGTTCGGTGTAAATGATACAATAATAAATACAGAACCCAGCACCAGATATGTATAGTACTGTGATGCATATTTGTAAGTATTTGCATCCGCTCCTAATAAATGCAGCATCGGTGCACGGAAGATCAGAAGTAATACTGTTACGATCACTCCGCAGATAATTGCTCCATAAAAACAGAAGGAACTGATGCGTTTTGCATCCTCATCTTTCCTCTGTCCGAATAATCTTGCGATCACAGAACTTCCACCCAGTCCGAAGATATCTCCAAGTGCGATCATAGCCGTGAACATCGGTGCTCCAAGTGACACACCTGCTACCAGATTCGTATTTCCCGTTCTTGCAATGAAGAATGTATCTACCATATTATAGACCAGTGAAATGACCATACTGAATACCAGCGGTAATGCCATATTAAAATATGCCTTATGTACCGGCGCTTTTTCAAAAAGTTCGTTTTCCATATATCTGTAAACCTCCACTATGATTTCATCTGAAATATTCCATTTCTTAATTATTGTTTTTTGAACTGTACCGGTTATTTTACAACAAACTTTCTGTTTTGTCACAGGAATATTTCCATATTTTATTGTATATTTTTTCATATATATCTGTATATTTCCAGCTGACCGCAGAACCCGATATCCACATTTTCATTTCTTATCCAGCTTATTATCTGCAGAATTTCTTACCGGCATCTTCTTTTGCAGCTTCTTTCAAGCGATCAACGGCAAAAAAGCCTTGGATCCGGCACAATAATCCACCGGATTCAAAGCTTCTTATAATCTCTTATTTTTTCTGATTAATTTTCTTCTGCGATACGATCAGTCCCAGCAGAATTAACAGAGCTCCCGTCACAGATACGAACGTCATCTTCTCATGCAGTATCACCACAGATAGCACAACCGTCACAACCGGTGACACATAAATATATACACTCGTCTTGATCGCACCGATCCATTTGGTAGAAAGATTCCATAAGAAGAAACCCAAAGCACTTGCTCCGACTCCAAGGAACAGAAAATTAAGTATAATCTCCGGCTTTTTAAATACTGTCACATCCATTCACCGATTTTCTTGATGATTGCGGAATAGAAGCCCCAGGAAATCATAGCCGTAAATGCCAACATATCTCCCTTCATAAAAAAGGGTAGCAAAAAAGCGGGTGATGGGAATCGAACCCACGTATCCAGCTTGGAAGGCTGGTGTTCTACCATTGAACTACACCCGCATCAACAATGCTCATTTATAATAGCATGATGTTTTCTAAAATGCAAGCACTTTTTTAAATTTTTTTAATTTTTTTGACACTTAACTCAATTTCACATCTACAGGACATGCCACTGGCAATTCTCCTATTTGCAATATTTTTTCAAAGTGCTACAATATGTAACCGAAAAAATATTACATCAAAGAAGGTATATGATATGTTCCAATATTATCTGATTCATTATTTTAACTTTAAGAATGCCGGAGGCTTCATGCTTGTCTCCCTGCTCTGCCTGATCGCAGTGCTTGCGATCGTTATTCTGGCAGCAAAGCTTAAGAAACACTATAAACTTAATACACAGGATCTGACGCCAAAACAGATCCGGAAACTGAACCATATCCACAAAGTAAAAGAAATCTCGCTTATTGAAAGCTTTTATGAGATGGTATTTTCCAGTACTTCGGTACTGTTGTTCCTGTCTCTTTATTATATTATCGATGAGCGGATCCCACAGGCTGCCTTTTACTGGCAGAAATACCAGAACATTATCTTACTTTTATTTCTGGTATTTTCTGTATTTATGACAAACTGGTTCGATATCCTGTTCGTTCCGTTAACTGCAATTCCGACCAGACAAAAGGCGTCCGTGCGGCTGATCTCTGCCTTTTATATTATTCTGATCTTATTATATATCAAGTTCATCTACCATGATTCGAACTATGATTCACTGATCATGTATTTTATCACACTGGCAGTCGGCCGTTTCCTGTACTTTGATTCTACACTGGAAGATATCAAAGAAACACTGCAGGGTGTCGCAAGAAATCTGCCGCTTCTGGTACTGATGGGAAGTTATTCCGCCATCGTATGCTGGTATGGATTCCACTGTGGATTCCTGTTGACTTCCAACGGTGTGATCCTTAGTACGCTACTGGCGCATCTTTTTATGGATGTATCGATTTTTGTGCTGGATAAAACGCGGTTGGTGAAATTATTTATTTAACCTACTTTTTCATTTTTTTTCAATATAAGTAAGTTACAAATTATAACGCACACTATTTCCATAATTACAATACTTCCTGCAATCGCTCCTACCGGATAATGAAAGGTAAAATAAGAAAGCTGTTTTCTCATATAAACGTTGATTCCTTTTAGTATGATTGATCCAACTGACGCTACAAGGCCTGCGACAAGCAGTACATAATAGCTGCCTTCCAGCAATAACAGCTTTCTTTCCTGCCGGCGTGTCATTCCAATCTTTCTCATAATCTCCAGTTCTTTTTTCCTGCCCACAATTCCCGTAAACATAATATTAAAATAATTAACCAGTCCGACACACAATAATATTACACTGATACTTCCGAACATAATTCTGTTTCCCCGGATGTAGTCTGCATTTTTCTGCATAAGATCTGATCTTGCAATGTAGAAAATGCCTGCTTCTCCTTCGCCGTCCGGGCTTGTCTGTGTATTGCTTTTCCGCCGCTGGTTTTCTGCCGAAAGAATCTTCTGGATTTCATGCATAATCTTTTTTTCTTTCTTTTTCTCTACGTTTAATTCCATGCAAAATGTCTTTCTCTTCGTAGATAAACGGTTAAATCCTTTTTCACTGACCAGATAATAGATATCTCCTTCTGCACCATGCCAGGTCTGGTGAATCTCCGGGAAGCCATCTGCCTGATTATCCAGATAGCCGCTTAACGTATATTCTGTAGACGGCGTTTCTGCCTTTATTTTCTCATCTTCCTTATCCCTTTCTTTGTCCGTCATGGAATTCCACCGGATGCATGCTTCTTTGTTCTTTAACGGAGATAAACATACCGTTTCTCCCACTGCTTTTTCTGCCTGTTTTTCCTGCTTTTGTGACAGCTTATGATCATGGATGATCATTACTCCTGTTCCGTTTTTCAGACTGTCCATATCGACTTTCAGCTTGTTTTCCTCTACATATGTTTCTAATGCTTTTATCTCATTTTCGCTGACAATCTGAACGGTATCAGCATCCAGGCCTTTGATCATCTTTGCCCCGGAAGCATAATCAATACTGATTTCTTCCGCATATTCTACATTGTTTCCCAGATAAGTATCCTCTTCCAGCGGGCGTATTCCATCTCTGGATATGACAGAAAGCACGTATGCTCCTTCGGTTATGTAGGATTCCTTCTTCTTCACACCGTCAAGATTCCATAATTGTTTCCGCACTTTTTTTGATATCGGTGAAAACTCATCGTAGTCATTGTCATATAATAATTCGAAATTATTTCCTTCTGATCTCAGTGGATCTTGATCCGGCGACTGTGTCTGATATTCTGTCCCGCTTCCATCTTTTTGTGCAGACTCACTGAATTCCCCTGCGATCAGGAAATCCGGTCTCTGATTAATGATATTCGCATAATCACTTCCATCTGTGATCACCATGACAATCAGGAACATTTCTATTCCGAGGAACAATGAACTAACTGTAATGACAAATCCCTGCCTGTATCTTGTGACGTTCTTCCATGCCATAAAGCACAGTTCCTGTGTTTCGCTTCTTTTTTTCTTGTTTAAGACTGCTCCTTTATCTGCATGACCTGCTTTTCCATGCTGTTGTTTCTTGCTTCCCTTCTGCTCCGTGTAATGCATTCCCTCTATACAGGTTCTGTTTACAGTCTGCCAGATCACCTGTTCCGATGCACCCAAGATTACCAACAACGTGAAGACTACCGCTAACAACAAGATTTCCACCCGAAAGATCTGCAGTTCTTCTGCGCCTCCATATCCATTCAGATACTGTCTGCCCAATAGTTGCGGTATCAGATATCGCAATAACACAACCGACAAACCTATACCTGCAATACCTCCCGGCACTATCGTCCGCATGATCTGCCGGATATAGATCTTACGGAGCTGCTTTTTCGTTGTACCGATCGTATGGAGCAGCGCCATCTGACGGATATCGCCTGCCATGGAGATCTGCATCACATTGTAGACAAGCAAAAACATTCCGCAGATAATCACAACTGCCTCCACTGCTGCCATCCCGTAACTTCCTGTCACCTCTTTTACAGCCCGGTTCTTCGCTGTATCTGTCGCAATGATCTGTTGGGAATTGTCTTTCATCGGTACATCTTCATATAATTTTTCTTCTGTATCTTTCCAGTCCATGTCATTCGACGGACAGATCAGAATATCCGAACCATCTTTAATATCATAACCCCAGTCCTTCAGTTTCTTTTCTGACACATATCCGATTGCTTTGCTTCTTCCATTATCTTCTGTATAAGCACTGTACCAGCCTGATAATTTGAACTCTTCTTTTTCTGTCTGAAAAAAGCTGATCAATATATCAAGTGCTATCTTCATCCCTCTTTTCGGATTATCAATTCCAAGCTTTTTTAATGTCTTTACCGGAAGCATGATTTCCTGCTGCTTTTTGGGATAGGTTCCATGGACACCGGTATAGGCGGGCTTCATCATCTTTTCCCATGCAGTCTGATCCAGCACTTGTATGGAACAGATAGATTCTTTCTTTCCGGATTCTGTGGCTTCACCCATTTTCATTCTTCTTCCGGTTTCTCTTACATATCCTAAGGAACGTGCTTTTTCATATTGCTGCTTTGTTCCCTCTTCTATGTAAGTGGATGCCGTTGTTCCATCCATCCGAATATTTTTCGTATATTCTGCATTTATTTTTCCGTAAGCCGTTCCAAAGACAAATGTCAGTGTAAGAATACATAAAACGACTGCTCCCATAAGAATCCGGTTTCTGCTTTTATTACATTTTCTGATAGCTTCCGAAAGCAGCCGGATCACGTTCGTATTATTGTTCGGTGTAAATCCATTCATTTCATTACACCTCCGCATTGTATAATTTCCCGTCTTCTACGCGCAGGATACGGTCTGCCATCTGTGCGATCGCTTCCTGATGGGTCACAACAATCACCGTCTGGTGGAATCTTGCTGCACAAGTCTTCAACAATGAAATTACTTCCATACTTGTGACAGAGTCCAGATTTCCTGTTGGCTCGTCACACAAAAGTACTGCCGGCTTTACCATTAACGCCCTTGCAATTGCCACTCGTTGTTGTTGTCCGCCGGACAGTTCTTCCGGGAGATTCTCTAACTTTTCTCCAATCTTTAACGTTCTGACAATATCTTCCAGCAATTTTTCATCAATCTCTGCACCGTCCAGTCTGAGCGGAAGTACGATATTCTCATATACATTGATAACAGGGATCAGATTATACTGTTGAAATACGAATCCGATATTCCTTCTCCTGAATATCGTGCGTTCATCTTCCGTCATATCTTTCAGACTGTTGCCGCGTATCCAGACGCCACCTGCAGTGGGTTCATCCAGGCCGCCCAGGATCTGAAGTAATGTCGTCTTCCCGCTTCCTGATGTACCGATGATTGCCAGGAATTCCCCTTCTTCTACGGACAGACTCACTCCGTCCAGCGCATGGACTTCGTAATTATCTGTCACATAATATTTCTTTAATCCTGCTGCTTTTATCATTTCCATAAGATTTTTTCTCCTTGCTTATAATTGTGTCCGTTTCGTATCGGAACTTTCACTTGTCTCATACAGCATACAGGACAAATCTAACAAACTTCTAACAGACTGGAAGATTTATCTCGATCATCAGACCTTTTTCCGAATATCTGTTTTTTGCAATCATAAATCCGCCATGAAGGCCGATAATTTTTCTCGCCAGATAAAGCCCGATTCCATAGCCTTTCTGTGTCGTCACGTTCTTGCCTCTGTAGAATCTCTGGAATACCTTATGCTCTTCTCCTTTTTCAATTCCAAGTCCGTTGTCTTTTACAAGAATCTTTGCACACATTTCATTCTTCTGGACTATCATTTCTATGGTTCCGCCAATCTGACTGTATTTCACGGCATTATCCAGAATATTATCGATTGCTTCTCCGAGCCAGTTGGCATCATGCGGACAGTTGACTTCCTGCGGCAGCTCTATTCGGAATGCAATCCGTTTTTCTTCTGCCTGCTTTTGAATTCTTCCAAGACAGTTTCTCACGGTCTTTAACAGATCTGTCTCTTCTTTCCGTATCTGAATCATATTCTGCTCAAGTCTGGACATCTTCACGAATCCTTCTGTCAGGAATTCCAGTTGTTGTTCTCCGGATCTCATTGCATTTAGATAGTTATCCACATTTTCATCCGTCTTTGTCCCGGTTTTACTCCATTCTTCCTCTAATAATTCCTGATATGTCCTGATATTGGCAAGGGGTGTCCGCATCTGGTGTGCAATCTCTGAAATCAGCTTCTGGATCTCATCTTTACTCTTCTCCGCAGCTTCTGTCCGTCCATTTAACATTTCCTGGATCCTTACCAGTCTGGATTCCAGTCTTGCATATAATGTCTCTTCTCCTGCTTTTGTTTCCCGGATCTTTTCCTCTCGCAATATCTTTTCCATACATTCTGCCAATAACTTAAGTTCTTTCTGTCTGCATTTTCCCTGATAAACATATATGGCAGTTCCACCCAGAATTACTCCTGCCGTTACTGCCACTACGATTATTATGATATTCATTCTTTTCTCTTCCTTTTTGTATCTGCCATTACTTTTTCAGACGCACTCCAGCTTGTATCCCAATCCAAATACATTTTTCAGATATATCGGTGATCCTGCATCTGTTTCTATCTTTTTCCGCAGCCGGTTGATCGTAACACTGACGGTATTATCCACTACAAACTGGCCATCCAGTCCCCATACATATTCCAGGATATTTTCTTTCGTCAGTACATTTCCCTGATTGTACATCAGATATTCCAGTAACTGATATTCTCTGGCTGTAAGGATAATTTCCTTTTCGTTCTTGTATACTTGCTTCTTATCAGGAAATAATATTATTTCTCCGCATGCCAGTTGTTTTTCTCTGTTGTTCCGTCCGATCACTGCCTCTATGCGCTTTAGAAGCACTTTCATGGAAAATGGTTTTACCACATAATCGTCTGCTCCTGTGTCAAATGCTGTCAACATATCCGTTTCTTCGTCTCTTGCTGTCAGGAAAATGGCCGGTATCTCTGCCTTTTCCCGGATCTTTTTGTAACATGCAAGTCCATTGCCGTCCGGAAGTCCAATGTCAATGAGAAGAAGGCTCTCACTGCCTGTAATTGTAGTAAGAGCCTCTCGTTTTGTATATGCGGATACGGTCTGATAGCCTGCGTTTTGCAGTGCTGTTTTGAGTGCCTGATGTAATAATGTGTCGTCTTCTATAATTCCGATCGTCATATATTTTCTCTCCGATCACTACGTTCTTTCCATATATTTTTCCGTGTGTTTATTCATCCATATCAGTACGCCAACACAGATAATGATTGAGATGATCGATCCTGCCGGTGCCGCACATCCCATCGGAAATAATGTATCCGGAAAATGCGTTGCCGCATAATAAGACAATGGAATTCTGGCACATACGATAGATATGGAATTGTGGACAAATGATACGATAGACAAGCCATATGCATAAAAATATCCGCTTAAGCAGAAATGTACTCCTGCAAATACGCAGTCCCATGCATAACTTCGTAAATACTGTCCTCCAAGTATCTGTACTGCCCCGTCATTCGTGAATAGTCCAACAAACGGAACAGATACAAACTGCACAATCGTTGCCGCAACTAATCCATATCCTACTGTCATACATAATACATACCGCAATGTCAGGCGTGCACGGTCATGCTTGCCTGCACCAATATTCTGCGATGCCAGTGCCGATATCGTTGACAACATAGAAGACGGTACCAGGAACAGAATCCCTATGATCTTTTCCACAATACCTACCGCCGCCGCATCATTTAATCCACGCTGGTTGGCAAATATTGTGATTGCAATAAACGATATCTGGATAAATCCATCCTGCAGTGCAACCGGCACACCGACTTTCAATATGTTTTTCATCGTATGTTTCTTCGGACGAAGATCCGATTTTCTTAATTTGATCCCTGTGCCCTTTTTTATGACCACGGTAAGTGAAACAATGACACTGACTGCCTGTGCGATGGTCGTTCCAAGTGCTGCTCCGGCCGCATCCAGTCCCATGACTCCGATGAACAGATAATCCAGACCGATATTCGCTGCGCATGCTACTGCAATAAAGTACATTGGACTTTTGGAATCACCGATTCCACGGAAGATTGCACTGATAATATTATAAGCTGTAATAAAAGGAATCCCGATAAAGCAGATTGTCAGATAACGGATCGTTCCTTCTACTGCCTCGGCCGGTGTCGACATCACACTGACGATCGGTCTGACTGCCGCCAGTAATACGATCATAAGTATGATCGCAATTCCCATGAACATCGTTGCCGTGTTTCCAATTGTCTCCGATGCTTTCTTATAATCTTTTGCACCGATGCAGCGCCCGATCATAACCGTCGCTCCCATCGCAAGCCCTACAATCATAACTGTCAGCATATGCATGATCTGGCTTCCGATCGATACCGCCGTCGTACTGCTGACCCCGCCAAACTGACCGACAATAAATAAATCTGCCATACCATATAACGTCTGTAAAAAGTACGATAACAGATATGGCAGTGAAAAATAAATGACTGTCTTAAATACACTTCCTGTTGTTAAATCTCTCTCCATGTTGTAACGTCCTTGTCTTTAGAAATACTCATTTTATAATTCTATTCCTATTAACCTGGTAAATCAACTTTTCAGGAAGATTTTTTTGAAAGAGAGTGATTACTTTTATGGTACTAAACCGCAAGGAGCCCCATCGTCCGCAATATGAATATCGTCACAAACAACGTAAATATCGAAAGCACCGATGAGAACACAACCAGCTGCCCGGCAAGCTGTCCATCCGCTCCCGCCTGCTGCGCCATGATATAGCTGGATACTGCAACCGGCGTCTGATATGCCAGCACCCCGGACAACAGGTCCGCATCCCGGTAACCCATCATAACCACCATCGGAATCATGATAAGCGGCAAGATTACCAGCTTGATCGTCAATACCACAAATGCTGTTTTTAAGTTTCCTTTTACTTTTGAAAAGTCCAGATCACCACCCAGAATCATAAACGCAATCGGTGTTGATAATTTGGCCAGATCCTGAACCGTTGTATCGACAGCTGTCGGAAGTCTGATCCCAAGAAGTGAAAATATAATCCCTAATACCGAAGATATGATCAGTGGATTCTTTATAATATCCAGAATGATCTTTTTCCAGTCATTTTCCCTTTTTTCACCGAAGATTGACAGCGCGACTACTGCAAGGAAATTATACATCGGTACCAGGATGGCACTTAAAATTGCCGCTGTCGTCGTACTTTTCGGTCCATACATATTCTGTACGACTGCAACTCCGAAGATCACATAATTGCTCCGGAAAATTCCCTGGATAACTACACCCTGTTGATTTTCCTGTGTTACGATCCTTGGAACGATCAGACACAACAATACGAACAGTATCAGAAGTCCCCCTGCTGCCCAGATGCACAGCCTGATCCTGCTATGTATCTCAGAACCGATATCACTCTGGTAGACATTGTAGAATAACATACATGGTAAAAATATCTTAAACACAATGGCATTTGCCTGTTTTGTAAGCTTTCCGTCCGCCAGAGATGTATAATTGACCAGAAAATATCCTAATACCATAAGAAAAAATACCGGTGCAATTACATTAAACGATACAATTATATTATCCAAATTTTCTCACTTCTCTCATTCTTAATAAATGCTGTATTTTCCTTTGGAATCTACAGCATTATACTTTTTATTTCTGTATATTTTCCAGATATTTACACATGAAATACGTACTCATCCAGACGCTCGAATGCTTCTTTTACTCTGCCAAGCGGTAATGCAAGATTCATACGGATTCCATATTTCTGGTGGAACGGTCTTCCGTCCTGCCAAGCAACGCCTACGTCCCATCCTGCTTTTAACAGCTCATCCAGTGACTTATAATTTTCCTCACACCAGTCTTCGCAGTCCAGGAACAACATATAAGTTCCCTGCGGCTTACTTACTTCAATTCCTCTGTAGTAGTCACGGATATGATTCACTGCATAATCAACATTTTCAGATAATACTTGGCAAAGCTCATTGACCCAGGTATATCCTTCTGCCTCGTAAGCCCCGATCAGCGCATGCATAGATAATACATTCATTGTATTATAATGTGATTTTCTTGATTTTGCCTCCACCCGGTCACGCAGCATTTTGTTGAAGATTATATGATAACTTCCTACCAGACCTGCCAGGTTAAATGTCTTACTCGGTGCATACAATGCAATCGTACGGTTTCTTGCATCCGGACTGATCGACTGTGTCGGAATGTGCTGGCTGCCTTTTAAGATCAGATCTGACCAGATCTCATCTGCGATCACTACACATTCATTGTTCTTATATACTTCCATCGCCTCTTCAATCTCTCGGCGCTCCCATACACGTCCGGTCGGATTATGCGGACTACAGAAGATTGCTACATGGATGTTATTTGCCTTTAACTTGGCATCCATGTCTTCATAATCCATCCGCCAGATTCCTTTTTCGTCTTTTTTGAGCGGACTGTGTACAATCTTGTATCCATTCTCTGTAATGCATTTGGTGAATCCGATGTAAGTCGGGCTGTGAAGAAGTACAGCATCTCCCGGTGCGGCAAAAGCTGTCAGAGCAGAGATTACTCCGCCTAATACTCCGTTCTCATATCCGATATATTCCGGCATCAGTCCTTCTACATTATTGCGGATCTTATGCCAGCGTATGATCGAATCATAATACTCTTCCACCGGATTGAAATATCCATATGCCGGATGTGCTGCCCTGTCCATGATCGCTTTTGGAATCGTTGGGACAGTTTCAAAGTTCATGTCTGCCACCCACATCGGGATCACATCAAATCCGTCTTTTGGCGGTTCCGGTGCAAATCCCGGATTCTTTCCAAGTCCGTCTACTGCAATCGCATCTTTTCCATGCCTGTCTATAATCTTTGTAAAATCATATCTCATATCTTTCTCTCCTGTTTCCCGAAAACGATCTTCCACCGGCGCCTGCCGTCTGATCGCTATTTTTTTGAAAATACCCACATCGCTTTTATCTGGTCTTTGATATTGGCAAATACCCATGTTGCTTTCGAATTCTTTATGCTGAACGGATCATTCACTTTCACATTGCCATTCTCATAACCTGTCAGTACGATAAAATGTCCAATCTTGGTAAAATCTCCCGGACCGACACTGCATATGATCGGATGTCCCTGCGAAAGTTCTAAAGCTACCTGCTCTTCTGACAAAAGACCTGCAGTACTGTTAAGATTCCAGTTTGCTCCGGCTTCATCCATGAATCTCCAGTACGTGTTATTCTCTTCGTCCACATAACCATGTTCCGTTCCGTAAGCAGCTACCTTTGCCGGAGTGATCGACGCATCCTGATTCAGTCCGGCTGCTACCATCGCCATACAGGTCGGTCCGCATCCACTTGCCGCTACTATACTGGTTCCGTATGGAGCATACCCCCATCGTTCATCCCACTGCAAAAGTTCCGGTATCCCTCCCTGCGAAAGATCTTTTCCTATCGTATCTGCATACGGCTTATCTTTTTTCTTTTCATAATCGGCCACAAAATCTACTGTTTCCACATTTTTATCCAACAGTTCGATCACATTTTTCGGATATCCGTGTTCCGTTGCCTGCTTTCGTACACGTTCCAATTTCTGTTCGGCAGTTTCCGGCTTTGACTTTACTTTTTCCGCCTCTTTTTTATCCTGCTTTTCTTTTCTGAGCTCTTCTGCTTTCTGTTTTTCTTCTACACGTTCACGGTGCAGACAATAGCCAGCAAAAGCAGCAGTTATTACTGCTGCTATCACACCGACTACTGTTATACGCCTTAATATCTGATTTCTTCTTGCACCTTTTGAAAGAGAAGTGCTTGGTCGTTGTTCTACGTTATTAGTCTCCTTCATCTATCAATTCAGTCCTCTTAATAATAATCTATTTTCTCGACATCGTTCTTAATTATACAACAGCATTCCAGCGGATACAACTTATCATTTCCTTAATATTGATTCTGACTTTTCGTATTTGTGTCGTTTTTTTATATAATTATGACTTTTTTCAATTTTTTTTCATTTTTTACTTGCTTTTTATATTTTATCATGATATCATACTACTTGTCTTAAGGACACGTCAAATAACGGGGTGTGGCTCAGCTTGGCTAGAGCGCCTGGTTTGGGACCAGGAGGTCGCAGGTTCGAATCCTGTCACCCCGATTTATAATGTATTATGCGGGTGTAGTTCAATGGTAGAACACCAGCCTTCCAAGCTGGATACGTGGGTTCGATTCCCATCACCCGCTTTTTTCATGCTCTATTTTAGATTTATCTGGCGGCTTCTTTCGAACCGCATGGCGACAAACAACGAACCCTGTCATCTTTCAGGTGTCTTCACATAAAGTTAGTGAAGACACCCGGAAGATGACAGGGTTCGTTATTTGTCCAGATTGTTCCCTGAGCCCTAATCTATTTTCTTTTTCAAAAATGCAAATACAGAACCGAGCAAAATATAGATATCTGCCAGATTGGCGGTTATATTGCCCAGTATTTTGTGACTGGATTTAATACCGATATAATCCACTACCTTTCCTCTGACAACACGGTCATAAGTATTGCTTAAAGCTCCTGCGCTTAAGAATGTCAGGGCTATCTTACTAAGCATATGCCCTTCCCTAAAAGCTTCTATAATTGTCAGAAGTCCGATCGCTGCTGTCGTCATCACCGACGCTTTCTTTACTTTTTCCGGTTCGGAATCCATAGAGTTAAATGCAAATCCTTTATTATATACTTTTCTGATCAGAATCCCTGTCCCACAGAGACTTTTTTCTTCCGTCTCGCTTACATTCTCTTCTATGTACTGTTTTACAGCCATATCAAGAGCGAACAGTGTTCCGACCGCACCGGGTATGCGTGTACGCATTTATACTTCTCCCTGGATCTTTACGATCTCTTCTTCCTGTTTTTCTATCTCTTCGTCACGTTTTTCTATCTCTTCGCAGAGCGTTACATAATCCATGTCTGACACTTCTCCACTCTGGAATTTTTCATATACCATACGTCCGATATCTGCAAGATCTCTTTCATTCGCTCTCTTTAACGAACGAACATTGCTTTTAATCTTCTGGATTTCCAGAGTATCTCCTGTCTTCTTTGTGATGTCACTAGCAACATCTGAAACCATTCTGCCGAATTCTTCAAAAAAATCTGCCATTAGTATCCTCTCCTTATCTCGTTCTTCTTTACAGCTGTCTTAAAATATCCAATGATCGGTACAAATTCATCGTCCCATATCCCCATTGTGTATTCGGATATTCTATTCCCGAAAGCTTTTGTGTTCCCATCACGATAATATTTCTGACCTGACTGGACGACACTCCTCTTGCCCCCGGCTGCTCACTGATCCATTCCATGATCAGGGCACATCCGCCTGCTGCAATCGCTGTTGCGGCGCTCGAACCGGTCCGATTCTTAAATCCCCCGCCAGGTACTGCTCCTGTGACCGTTTCTCCCGGCGCAGCATAATCCGGTTTTATTTTCTCATCTCTAGTATACCCCCTGCCCGAATTAATATCAACTCCATTCTCCCTGCTGTTATAAAAAGCCACAGTCATTGTATTTCTTCCTCCTGAAGGTTCTGTAAATGTAGTGTCCGGATTTGATTCCAGAAAATATACCTCTCCCTCCAGGAATTCTTCCATCGGAAGCCATATGTGAAAATCTCCGGTTGTCTGCATCGCCGGCTTTATATCTATTTTCCATATTCCGGGAACCGCATTCTGAAACCTTATAAATACCAGCTGTGCATCATTATTCTCCTGTAATAATCTGTATTCCACAGTAATCGTTGTCCGTTCAAATGTAAATAAAAAATCAAACAGATACCCCAGACGTATCGGAATCATCCCCGTACGCTCTCCAGACGGCGAAGTAACCGACACCATTACGATATTCGGAAGTGTACTCCATAATTCAACGGCAAAAGACTGTGTCCCTTCTCCTACCCGGATTTCTGCTGTCCTCATATCCTGTGCATCCGTAAAACGGTTAAAATAGTGATGTCTTCTGGCCGCCTCATTGCCTGTTCCGACTACAACACACCTGTTTCTTACCGTCGCATAAATGTCCAATATATCTGCCAGAAGAGAATCTCCGTTATGTCCTCCAAAGCTTGTTCCGAGGGCTACACAGATCACTAACGGCATTCCCTGTTTTCTTGCCAGGTCATTCAGATAGCGGAGTCCCAGCATAATATCATTTTCCTGATAACATACGGCATCCTGTGCTATCACGAAAAATTCTTTCAGATAATTTTTTGCCGGCTTTAATTTGACCATTGCAATAGAAGCCTCCGGTGCGGCCCCGAGAAACCGTTTTCCAACTTCTGCTCCTCCTGCAGCCGCACTTGCAACAAATGTTCCATGTCCGTCTGTATCCACACTCGGTACTATCTGAAGCGGATCCTCCGATCTAAGTGCTGCATTGATCATTTCTTCCGTATATTCCGTTCCATAATAAAGCCCCTGTGGTGTTCTTCCTGTCTGAATCGTCTGATCCCAGATTCCCACAATCCGTGTCGTCCCATCCAGATTGCGAAACACACGATTCTGATAATCTATCCCGGTATCTAAAAAGCCGATCATGATCCCATCCCCCATCAGCTGAAGTGTCGGATAGTTCTGCAATGTAATAATTCCTGCTGCATCTAACGGCTGCATATCCAGAAGTGCATAACATTTTGGGATCGTACTGTACCAATATTCTCTGAACGATAATGGAAGCAGAATCCTTCTGTCTACAGATACACTTTTATATCCAAAATCCATCTCCTGAATACACACATTTTCCGGATTCACTTCCTTAAGTTCCTCATCTCTGTATAATGGAATAATAAAATCCCAGTAATCTTCGGAAATAATCTTTTCTTTACAGTTCTCTTCCAAATCAAAAAAACCTTTCATATACATTTGTTTTATGTATATGAAAGGTTCCCTGTCATTCATTAATCTTTTATTATGAATTCGTATTCTGGTTCAGCATACGTTCAATAATGTCTACCGACTCTTCAATACCATAACTTGCACTGTTAAAACAGATATCATAGTTCATAGCATCTCCCCATTTCTGACCGGTATAATAATTGTAATATCTTGCATGTTGACGATCCAGCTTTTTAAGCAGACGTACCGCTTTCTTCTGATCCAGATCATTGACCTCCATAATACGATGCACACGCTGTTCGAACGGTGCCGTAATAAAAATACTGATATGTGGAATATGGTTATTCGCAAGTATCACATCTGCACATCTACCCATTACAATAAAATCTTCTTCTTTTGCCATTTTGCAGATCAGGTCACTCTGATTGAAGAAGATTGCGTCTTCTCTTGTCAATCCATGATAGCGGTCAAAGTCTTTCAGACGCTCTTTGATCGTCCTTCCAGATCCCTGATATTTGTTCTCGATCAGATCCGTTCCCAGATCCGCCACATCTGTCACAGAATCCTTCTCCGCATCCAGTCTTCTTAATACTTCATTAAAGATTTCTGCATCATAGTAGTTGATTCTAAGTGCATCTGCCAGTGCAAATCCAATATCATTTCCGGCACTCCCCTGCGTTCTTCCGATACAAATAATAAGATGATCGTCTTTTGAAAACTTCTGACGCAGATTCGCTGTATTCAACTTCGCCCTGTTTTCATCCAGAATTTCAACCTTACCGAAACTTGCAGGAAGCTCTGCTATTTCCTTTAATATCTCATCGTATTTTTTCATCAGTCTGGAACGGTCTTCATCCTTTCGGATCGTACGTGCCATGTTACTGATCAATGCCAGCTCACTTCTAAGAAGATGTCCCTGCGGCTTGGTACGCATCAGCATAACCAAATTGTCCACACAGGCACGTTTATCTCCTGTAAAGGTACGGCCCAGAGAAGATCCTACACATTCATATACTTCTCCGTCCAGATCATAGATCCGTTCTGCAATGTCATAATATTTATTCTTATTCTCCTGCATTTTCCGCACCCCCTTCTATAAAAAGAATATCAACATATCGATAATAAATACCGGTATCAAAAATGTCAGTGACCATGCCATATATCCGAAGAACGACGGCATACGCACACCGTTTTCATCCGACATAGATTTTACCATAAAGTTCGGTGCATTTCCTATATATGTATTTGCTCCCATGAATACAGCACCGCACGAGATTGCCTCCAGCATCTTAACCGGAACAGCACCAAGCGTTGTTGCCACACCGCCCTTGAATCCAAGTGCTCCTGCTGTTGTAAGGAACACAAGATATGTCGGCGTATTATCAAGAAAACTTGACAGAGCTCCTGTAGCCCAGAACATCTGGAATGGTTTGCTGATTCCAAGCTCCGCTCCATTCGCTTTCAGGATCATAAGTGCCGGCTGCATAGTAATAAAGATTCCGATAAACAGAACCGCAACTTCCTGGATCGCCCCCCAGGTAAAGTGGTTACGGATACGGACTTCTTCGTTCGTCGTCTTAAACGATAAGAATGCAGCCAGAAGGATGATCACAACCTCAATTATTGACGGGAATCCAAGTGTAACTTCTCCAAGGATATGAAGTCCTTTTACGGTTCCGTCTGCATTCTGGAATGCGGACATTCCCGGAAGTGTTCCACTTAAGATCACGGCTCCGACGATCATCGCTACATAGATAAGATTATGAAGTCCTACAATTTTAAAATGTGTTCCCGGCTCTCTGATATCCGGTTTTCTTCCTTCTGCAATATCTTTTCTGTATGCTCTTCTGTCCAGGAAATAGAATATCACCAGAAGGATCACCATATTAAAAACCAGAATATGGAATAACTTCATACTCCAGAAAAAAGGTACCCCACGCATGAATCCCATCAGAAGCGGCGGATCTCCGATCGGTGTCAGACATCCTCCCATATTAGAAATCAGGAAGATAAAGAAGATCATGATATGACTCTTTCTCTTTCTCCATGAATTCATCTTAATAAACGGACGTACAAGAAGCATACTTGATCCTGTAGTTCCGATCACACTGGAAAGCAGTGTACCAAAAACAAACAACGCCGTATTAATCCTCGGTGATCCGGCAAATTCACCGTCAATCGTAATGTTACCTGCTACACAGAATAATCCAAACAGTAAAACGATAAATGTCAGATAATCATTTACCACACATTCCAGAACAGTCTCACTCATTGTAAATATTCCATATTTCGCTGTAAAAGGAATAATAAACAATATTGACCAGAATGCAACTGCCAGCGGCTGATGTTTTTCCCACCAGTCTGGCTTGATCAGCGGCATTACCGCAATACTAAGCAACAGCCCTGCAAAGGGTATGCAGAGCCAGATTGGAATAGCTGATAATTCCCCCATCGCTGTCTTTCCTCCATTCTTCTCCTAGTAAAAAAATTATATAATTGTTTATATGTAAAATGTATTATTGAAGTCTTGGTACTTCCTGACCTCTCAACATAATTACCGGTCCTCCGGTTCCTTCGATATATTCCTTCGTGATGATAACCTCTCCGATATTGTCATCCTTCGGGATTTCATACATGATATCCAGCATGAATTCTTCAATGATCGCACGAAGTGCTCTTGCTCCGGTATCTTTCTTCAATGCCTTCTTCGCAATTGCATGAAGAGCATCGTCATTGAATTCCAGTTTTACCTCATCCAATGCCAGCAGTTTCTGATACTGTTTTAATATTGCATTCTTAGGTTCTTTTAAAATCTCTACCAGCATCTCTTCACTCATCCCCTGTAAAGTGAACACGATCGGCAGACGTCCTAAGAACTCAGGAATCATTCCAAATGCACGTAAATCTTCTGTTGTTACTTTCTTCAGTATCTCTTTATCGTTATTATACTTGTCTCTTAAGTCTGCTCCAAAACCAATTGCTGCCTGTTTGGTCAGACGCTCTTTGATGATTCCGTTAAGATCCGGGAACGCTCCGCCGCAGATGAAGAGAATATTTCTTGTATTCACGGTTGTAAGCGGAACCATGGCATTTTTACTGGTTGCGCCGACAGGTACTTCTACATCGCTTCCTTCAAGAAGTTTTAACATTCCCTGCTGTACCGACTCACCGCTTACGTCTCTCTGACTTGAATTCTTCTTCTTTGCGATCTTATCGATCTCATCGATAAAGATGATTCCCTGTTCTGCCTTCTCTACATCATTATCTGCAGCTGCAAGCAGTTTGGAAACCACACTCTCAATATCATCTCCGATATATCCGGCTTCCGTAAGTGAAGTCGCATCTGTGATCGCAAGCGGTACATCCAGAATCTTTGCCAGTGTTTTTACCAGATACGTCTTACCGGAACCTGTAGGTCCGATCATGAGCATATTGGACTTTTCAATCTCAATATCATCCATAGAATCAGTAGCCACACGTTTATAATGATTATAAACAGCTACAGACATAACTTTCTTTGCATATTCCTGACCTACCACATACTCATCCAGTTTTGCCTTGATCTTATGTGGTGCCGGAAGATTCTTGATATCTACTAATGGTTTATATTCTTCGCCCTCTTTTTTCTTTTTGATCTTCTGCTGCTTTGGAATACTCTGTTCCATATCAGCCATATTAAATACCTGTACTCCCGGAATATTCATCAGCTGACTGTAATCAATCGGGCCATTTGACATTGCATCAAAGCTTTTCTGCATACAGTCATTGCAGACACAGATATGATTCGGAAGTTCAATCATTTTTCCTGCAACGCTCTCTGGACGTCTGCAGATAAAGCAGACTTTTTCATATTCATCGTCATTATTTTGTTTCTTATTATCTGTATCAGATGTATTCTTTGTTGTCTCAACCTCTACATCTTCTACTTTTTCAATTTCCTGATTGTTGTTATCATCCTGATTTGCCATTATTCTCTCCTTCTTAACGTAGTTTACGCATTTCACTCTGACTTTTATCCTGCTTTTATGCTTCCCCCTGATTTACCAGTTTCAGAAATGTCTCTTCTGAAATAATCGGTATTCCCAGCTCATTCGCTTTTTTATTCTTGGATGACGTACTCGTCACATCATTATTGATCAGATAGTTTGTCTTTGATGTGACTGATCCAGTCACTTTTCCACCCAGACTTTCAATCAGCTCTTTTACTTCTCCACGATTGGCAAAATGCTTTACGCTTCCGGTAATTACAAAATTAACGCCTTCAAAAATCTGCTGTTTTGTTACAGTCTCTTCCGGAATGGTCAGCTCATTTAAAAGCCTTCTGAAATTCTCCACATGTTTTGCATCTGCAAAATATCCGACGAACGCTTTTGCCAGAACCTCTCCGACTCCCTGAATCTCATTTAATTCTTCTTCCGAAACCTTCAGAAGAGATTCTACATCATATTTTAATTCTCTGCAAATAACTTTTGCATTGGCAAGTCCGATTCCTGCAATTCCCAGAGAATAAATGACTCTCGGCAGGGTCGTCGTTCTTGCCTTTTCTATACTTTCTGTCAGTTTTTTATATGATTTTTCTCCGAATCCTTCCATCTTTTGAATTTTTTCTTTGTATTGAGCCAGATGGAAGATGTCTGCAAATGTATGAATATATCCTCTGGAAATGAATTTTTCCAGTGTTGCTTCTGATAATCCTTCTATATTAAGTGCATCCCTGCTGACAAACAGTGCAAATGATTTGACGTGTTTCGCCTGACATTCCGGATTCATACAGTACAATGCTTTTGCGTTGCCGACCTGCCGGATCTTTGTCTCTCCCTGACAGACAGGACATTTACACGGAATATCTTTTACTCCGCTTCTTGTCAGATTCTCTGCAATCTGCGGGATGATCATATTAGCCTTATATACTTCAATCCTGTCACCGATCCCAAGTTCCAGTTCTTCCATAATACTGATATTGTGAACACTTGCACGGCTTACTGTTGTTCCCTCAAGTTCTACCGGATCAAAGATTGCAACCGGATTGATCAGTCCGGTTCTCGACGGACTCCACTCAATCTCTCTTAATACTGTCTCTCTGATCTCATCCTGCCATTTGAACGCAAAAGAATCCCTCGGAAATTTTGCAGTTCTTCCAAGCGACCGTCCATACGCTATATCATCATATGTTAACACAAGTCCATCCGACGGGAAATCATTTTCACTGATCTTAGACGAAAATTTAGCAACTTCGTCCTCAACAGTATCTCTGGTCACCATATAATACTCCACTGTTGTAAATCCCTGTGACTTCAGCCATTCCATCTGACAGGCTCTAGAATTCTGAAAATCAACTCCGTCTGCCTGCACCAGTGTAAATGCATAGAACATTACATTACGTTTAGCCGTGATCTGGTTATTCAGCTGTCTGACAGAACCGCTGCACAAATTTCTTGGATTCTTGTACCTGGCATCTACATCTTCAATCTCCTGATTGATTTTTTCAAAATCCTTATATCCTATGACTGCTTCTCCTCTTAAGATCAGTTCTCCCTGATATGCAATCTGGACCGGCACATTTTTGAATACTTTCGCATTGTTCGTGATCACTTCTCCGACTTCTCCGTTACCTCTGGTGACCGCCTTATAAAGCTTTCCATCACGATAAGTCAGTACAACCGTCAGACCATCCATCTTCCATGACATCAGAACTTTCTGATCTCCCACAAAGTTCTTAAGTTCTTCTACTTCTTTCGTCTTATCCAGAGAAAGCATCGGGCTTTCATGTCTTTCTTTCGGCAGTTCGCTTACCACTTCATATCCGACATTTACCGTCGGACTGTTTGACAAGGTAATACCAAGCTCATCCTCAAGCTCCTTAAGTTCATCATACAATCTGTCATATTCATAATTACTCATGATTTCCTGTGCTTCCTGATAGTATGCTCTGGAAGCTTTATTCAGAAGGCTGACCAGTTCTTTCATTCTCTCGTTCTTTGACTGTCCCATATAATTCTTTTAACTCCTGTTCTGTTAATCCTCTTACCTCTCCCGGTTTCAGATTACCTAGTTCTACATTCATAATGCGGATTCTCTTCAGTGTTGTCACCTTATAGCCAAGTGCCTCACACATCCTGCGGATCTGTCTGTTAAGGCCCTGCGTCAGAATAATGGAAAATGTGTATTTTCCATTCTTTCTCACTTTACACGGCCTGGTCACCGCATCCAGGTTCTTCTCCCTGTCTCTGATATGTACTCCGCGACTCATTTTTTCTATGAACTCCGGTGTGATTTCTTTATTAACTGTGACCTTATATTCTTTCTCATGGGAGAATCTTGCACGCATCATGCCATTGATCAGATCACCATCATTGGTCATGATCAGAAGTCCTTCCGAATCTTTATCCAGTCTTCCCGCATAGGTCACGCGTAGCGGATAATTCAGGAATCTGATAATATTCTTCTTTTCCCTTTTATCTTCTGTGCAAACAATCCCAGCGGGTTTATATACCGCCAGGACTGTCTTTTTTGTCTTGCTTTTTATCCGTTTTTTCCCCACACAGACTTCCTGTCCGTCTTCAACCTTCATTCCGGGTACGGCATTTTTTCCATCCACCGTTACAACGCCGGATTCTATCAGCCGGTCCGCCTCTCTTCTTGAGCACACACCGGCTTCGCTTAAATATTTATTCAGCCTAATCATTCCGTAACACCCCGCTGATACTGTTATCTTTTACAAAAGTATTTCCATTATATAAAAATAATACACTTGTGATATTATCCTTCTTCATGACCTTTTCAATATCATCATAATAATACCTTGGATCGACAACCACAATTTCCCTGTAATAAGGTATCAGAAACGGAATCAGACTATTGGCATAAGAATCCTTGATGATCAGAAGCCTGTCTGTCGAATCTGCCGTCGTCTTGATGTCAAGGATCGGATAATTTCCGCCAAGAAAAAGTGCATATTTGTCTTTTCCTTTAAGCTTGGAAGTATCATAAAGAGTTGCCGTCTTCTTTTTTTCATTTACATTATTTACTACAGCCTCTGTTGCATTCTTAAGATTGTCGGGTGCATAGATATATATCGGTTCGTCATATCCCGTTTCATATCCGCTCGTCGAAGCCAGTGTTCCGTTAAATGCATTGGTCACCGCATAAGGCTTCATGTCAGAGGTTTTAGATGTATCAAGCTTCATGCTTTTTGAAAGAGCCTGATAACCGTAATACGCGCCAAGTGTTGTCCAGTGATGATCTGTGTGATAATAGATTTCTTCTGATCTGTGTTTTTTTAAAATATCACTGACATCCACCCATGTATAAACAGATCCCAGTGTACTGTGAATTGCTTTAAATTGCTTCTCCTGATTCTCTGTAACTGCATATCCCGGAAGTTTATCCGATTCGATATTAGCCGCATTCGGAACCAGCATCATGTACATTGGTATATCTTTATATTGTTTTTGAAACATTTTCATTGCAGACAGATTTTCTTTCATCTGATCTTCATCCGGTTTTGCAATATCCTCCAGAAGATAATGGTCTTTTCCTTTGAACACGCCATTCGCTTTTCTCTTTCCTGCCAGCAGATCCACCCTGCTTTTTAGCATTACCCAGAAATCTCTTCCCGCGAACTGATCTGATACATAGGATTCGTACTGCTCCATCCATCTTCCGCTTTCTATTCCTGAAATTGTAAGTTCCGGTCTCTGTTCCAGTGCCCGGTTCTCTGTCGCCGAGAATTCCCGGTCACCCGTTGCCAAATTCACAACACAGAAAGCGATCATCATTATGACAAATATCACCGCTGCTAATTTATTTCTATGCACTTCTCTTCTTCTTTCCCATTTTTTTCTTGACTGTCTCATTTTTACTCCTAAAATCTGAAATACAGGAACGGATTATATGTCTCTGTCACCAGATATGCGATACACAAAATGAACAGTACCGCATATACGATTCCATTCAGAAGCGTCGTATTCCACTTCTTCTGGCGCAGCATATGCTGATATCTGACATCTGTAAGCGGAGTAGAACCAATGATCAGAATGATCCACAATACCAGATTCGTTGTAAGCAGATACAGGCTTTCCCTGTCTGCCACTCCGTGTGCTCCTGCTCCAAGCATCATTCCCAGATATCTGGCCGCCCCTCCAAGTGAAGGACTAAAGAATAATACCCATCCGATCACAACCAGCACAATACTGTAAATATGGCGTACAACCGAAGGGAGTTTATCCAGTACCGGTGACAGGATATATTTTTCAATGATCAGTATGATCCCGTAATACAATCCCCATGCCACGAAATTCCATGCAGCTCCGTGCCATAATCCGGTCAGAAACCACACAACCATTAGATTGAAGATATGCCGGCTCTTCGATACTCTGTTGCCCCCGAGCGGAATGTATACATAATCCCTGAACCAGCTGCTCAGAGAAATATGCCATCTGCGCCAGAATTCAGTAATACTTTTCGCTATGTACGGATAATTAAAATTCATACAGAACTCAAATCCAAACATCTTTCCAAGTCCCACTGCCATATCCGAATAACCACTGAAATCAAAATAAATCTGAAACATATAGGCAAAAGCACCAAACCATGCACTCAGTACCGACACATTGCCCTTTCCAAGTCCGGTTACTTCCGTAAATATCATACCGGAAGTATTCGCAAGCAATACCTTTTTTGCAAGTCCACGTATAAAATACATGCACCCTTCTCCGAACTTGTTCCATGATGATTTGCGGTTTACAAGCTGCTCTTCAACATCTGCATACTGTACGATCGGTCCTGCGATAAGCTGCGGAAACATTGTTACATATAATGCAAAGTTCAGGATATTCTTCTGAACTTTAACATTTCCCCGATAAACATCTATAATATAAGACAATATCTGGAATGTATAAAATGAGATACCGATCGGCAGTGCCAGCGGATGATATGTAATATGCACCGGCAGCACCGCATTCAGTGAATCCAGCACAAAGCCTTCATATTTGAAAAATCCCAGGATTGCAATGTTCACCACAATATTGAATATAAGGCTTCTTTTTGCCAGCCTTCTGTCCGTCAGATTTCTTGCTATATCAAGTCCACTGAAATAATTGAACAAAATGGATAACAGCATCAGGAAAATATAGACCGGTTCCCCCCATGCATAAAAAATCAGACTTGCAAGCAGCAAAACCGGATTGTGGAATCTCTCCGGCAGCAGGTAATACAACACCAACACAGCCGGTAAAAATGTAAATAAAAAAACAATACTGCTAAATAACATCTTTCTAATTCCTCTGCCTTCTAATAAATACTATTCTTAAATGCGGCTTCTATGCGATCCGCATCTTTTGAAACAGCTAATAATATGTAATACCCCCTGGTTTCATCGATTGCAGAATGAAGAAGCCTGGTCTGTTTTACACCATAGCCCTCAAAACTCTTCTTCTGTGTAGACAAACGCTCCTCTACAGCCTTCTCCACATCTTCTACCTGGCTCTTATCTTTTACTTTTACTACCAGTATCTCATTTACACTCATGACATCATCCGGTATATACAACATTGTTCCGGCATAATCGTTGGCATTCAGACCATAATACTTCTTAAGGTCCTGAGAACTTCCCTTATTCATGCCTTTCAGAGAAACAGATTTTTCAATATTCTTTTGTATCGTATCTACGGATACGGTATTATCTCCCTCTCCGGAAACCAGCAATACCACATAGGCAATCAGTGCGATCACCATCAGATACTTACATGTATTAATAATATCCAGTCTTCCTTTTCTCATTATAATCCTGCTGCCTCCGCCATATGATCTACCCATTTCGTATAATAAGATGGTGACATATGGATCCCATCATCGGCATAATACTCCTGTTTTACCAGATCTGTATTATCGATGAATGTCACTTTTTCTTTTTTACATAATTTTTTCAGTTTTTGATTGAACTTTGGAACATTGGCAAATAAAGGTCTTGTTTCAATCGCCGACTGCGCCGCCGGAAGAATACAATTGACATAAATCTTCGTATCCGGCAGGGACTCTTTCAGATCCTCTATAACATTTTTATATGCTTTCACAAATCCGGACGCATTTCCATTCTGTGCTTCGATATCATTCATTCCATAGGCAAGAAACAGCACTTCCGGCTTCATCTCTTTGGCTTTTTTTATATGTTCCTCAATCTTTTTACTGCTGACTTCCGAAACTTCCGTTCCGCGGTCTGCCTGTACATTCGCCTCATCCAGCACTCCGTACTCATATAAGCCCTGTGTGATCGAATCTCCAAGGATCAGACAATCCGCAAACTTTTCGCTTACGGATCTGTTATCTGCTGCTTCTTCCTTCACACGTTCTTCCTCTTCAAGTTTCTGGATTTTTTTATTTACTTTTCCGACATCCGTACGATCCATCTCACTCAGGATCTTCCTGCCTTTCGTTGTGTCCTGCTTTGGATTATTAAGCCTTACTGCTACAACGATTCCTCCAAGCACAATGATCACTGTTGCCAGAATTACTGCAGTCCTAAGCACATGATCCTTTTCTTTTTCCGGAATCTCTGCCGGCTGTTTAGCTTCCTTCTCCTCAGAATTTTTATTATCTATTTCCAAAAAAATTCCTCTCTTCTACATTTCTTTTTGTTGATAAATATATATTCAACTTATTTTACTGTTTTTTCATTCCCATGTCAATTTATATCAATTTTTGTGCTATAATACAGATTACATTTATTTTTATCCGGAGGTTATTCCTTATGAACGTATACCAGTTATCAGCCAAAAATTGTATGTCCCATCTTCTTTTAAAGGATACTTTTGATACATTTCTCTTTATCGAAGGAGAATTCACTACATTTAACAAATTCACCATAAGCGGTTATCTCCAGGAAGACTTCTTCGACGAAAAACTGGAAGAGACTTACTCCCGCTGGGAAAAGATCCGTGACTTCTGCTTCCAGATCATCCGTGGCAAACGCACTCCTCTGAACTTCAAGATTGTCCTTGCTCTCCCGGACGATCAGATTCCTGCCTTCCTGACAGCCCACGGCCTGACCACTTACCGCCCGGAAGACATTCAGGGACTCTACCTCAATTTCCACTACGATGGAAGCACCCTCCAATGCATCACCGGCACTTCCCTCAAAACCTTTTCTATGGATAAGTCCATCGAAAGAGAATGGGATACCGAAGTAAAATCCATCTTAAAATCCAAAAATATCGAAGGCGAATACTAGAATACAAGCAAAAACCATGCAGCTATGGATTTTTCTTTCCACAGCTGCATGGTCTTCTTTACTTCAACTCTCTGCCAGACTTACTTCGTAAGCAGCATCATAATCTCATTACTTCTCTTTACAAACGCTGTCATCTCTTCAGGATTCAATGGCTTATGTGCCAGCATTGCCAGATCATACAACTGTTTGCAGATAATACTTGTATTCTCGCTGTCCTTATGATCAACTACATACTGAACCAGCGGATGATTTGCATTCAGGATCAGTGTACTTGTTGTACCCATATCCATTCCGCTCATGCCGTACATCTTCATCATTTCCTGCATACGGCGGTTCTCTTCAGATAATGTCATCATAGAAGCTATATTTTCATCTTTTAATTTTTCGATCTTAACATCCAGTTTCTCGTCACCAAGCTCTTTACGGAAGATTTCTACCAGGCTGTCAGATGTCTTCTGGAATGCTTCTTTTTCCTCTTCGGCAACTTCTTCTTTTGCTCCTGCTGTTACATCTGCATCAATTCTCTGGAACTTGATATTCTGATTGCGCTGCTCTAACTGTGTAATAAACGGTGAATCAATATTGTGGCCGAGGATTACTGCATCCATGCCCTGTTTCTTAAACATATTGATGTACTGGCTCTGCTGGATCTCATCTGTTACATAGTAGATGATCGTCTTGTCTTCTTCTTTCTTCTCTGTGTTCTGATCATCTGCTTTGTTGTCCTCTGTCTTGGCATTCGGATCTTCTACGGTTCCACCATTTGCCTCGATACAGTCTTTCAGTGTCAGATACTTGTGATCCAGATTCTTGAACAGAACCGCGTCTTTCATCTTGTCACAGAACTTTTCATCTTTCAGGCATCCGAACTTGATGAACGGACTGATGTTATCCCAGTATTTCTCATAGTCTTCTCTCTTTGTCTTGCACATTCCGGAAAGCTTGTCTGCAACCTTCTTGGAAATGTATTCAGAGATCTTATTCACAAATCCGTCATTCTGTAATGCGCTACGTGATACGTTAAGCGGCAGATCCGGACAATCGATGACTCCCTTTAATACCATCAGATATTCCGGAATGACTTCTTTGATATTGTCCGCGATAAATACCTGGTTGTTGTATAACTTAATTGTTCCTTCAATAGAATCATACTCTGTGTTGATTCTTGGGAAGTACAAAATTCCTTTTAAATTAAATGGATAATCCATATTCAGGTGGATCCAGAACAGTGGCTCTTTGTAATCCATGAATACTTTGCGGTAGAAGTTCAGATAATCTTCATCACTGCATTCATTCGGATGCTTTGTCCACAGTGGGTGGATATCACTTAATGAAACCGGACGTTTTTTGATCTTTACTTTTTCTTTGGCAGGTTCTGTCTCTACCATTTCTTTCTCGCCGTTTTCATTCTCTTTTTCTTCCATCTTGGCATCTTCGTGAATATGCTCGATTACTTCATCATCATCTTTCAGATCTGCTTCGTCGATCGTCTCATATTCAGGCTCTGCATTTGCCTTGGAAAGGAAGATTTCTACCGGCATAAATGAACAATATTTCTCCAGAACTTCTCTCATTCTGTATTCATTAGCGAACTCCAGGCTGTCCTCATTCAGATACAGGGTCATTGTAGATCCGACTTCCTGTTTGTCGCCTTCTTCCATCTCATACTCAGTTCCGCCGTTGCTTACCCAGTGTACCGGTTTTGCGCCTTCTTTGTAAGAGAGTGTATCGATATGCACCTCATCTGCTACCATAAATGCAGAATAGAATCCAAGACCGAAATGTCCGATCATATCATCTTCTGTTGTCTTATCTTTATATTTTTCAAGGAACTGTGTAGCTCCTGAAAATGCAATCTGTGTAATATATTCTTCTACTTCATCGGCTGTCATTCCAAGACCGTTATCTGTAAATTTCAGAGTTTTTTCTTCTGGATTAACCTCAACTTTGATCGCCGGTTTGTAATCATCCGGTAACTGGTATTCACCCATCATATCCAGCTTCTTCAGTTTTGTGATCGCATCACATCCATTGGAAACCAACTCACGTGCGAAAATATCGTGATCGGAATATACCCATTTTTTAATGATCGGGAAAATGTTTTCACTGCTGATTGACAAACTACCTTTCTTTGCTGCCATTGTAAATCACTCCTATTTCTACTTTTATATTTCTATCATATTAGTGACAAAAGATGCCGTATTGCCGACTGGCCCACATCTTTTTGTTACATTTTTCATCTAACAGATATGATAATACTGCATATTTTAAAAGTCAATAGAAAATTAGCACTCTTTCAAAAAGAGTGCTAACAATTCTATGAAATTTATAAACCATTTATAAACTTTGATATTTTTATGATATTTTCGCCGAATATCCTTATATTAATATTATATGTGCCGTACCATTTTCCCGGCTACTCTATGCTTTTCAATGATTCTACCATGTCAATTTTCTTTAACTTGAAATACATTACCCAGTTTACGAATAATGAAAATCCTATCGTAAATAAAAAGCTGTAGATATAACTCGGAAGATAAATGCTTCGTCCAAACATCGCCGCATCCACTTCCACCGTCTGAATTACGAACAGATGCAGGACTTTACCGAATATCACACCTACGAAAGCTCCAATAAGCGTCAGCAGGATATTTTCCCGGAATACATATTCCGCTACTTCAACATCATAGAAGCCAAGCACTTTCAAAGTTGCAAGCTCTCTCTGACGCTCTGTAATGTTAATACTGTTCAGATTATAAAGTACTACGAATGCAAGCATTCCCGCCGAAACGATCAGGACTATGATCACCAGATTCAGGCTGGCAAGCATATCATCCAGCTGATCCTTAATATCATGCAGATAAGAGATTGTCAGTACCTGATCTTTCGCAAGGATTTTTTCTCCGGCTTTTTTCACCTGTTCTTCTGAATATCCATCCTTTGCCCGGAACATGATACAGTTATATTCTGCTGTCTTTCCATATACTTTCTTATAATACTGCGGCGTAAAATATATGTAATGTCCCATATAGTTCTCACAGATATGCGCAATTTTTACTGTGACACCTTTTGCCATACCGTCCTTAAGATTTATCGTATCTCCTTCTTTTACATTCAGAAGTTTTGCCGTCTTCTCACTGACAATTGCACCATTGTCTGTAAGTTTGTATGATTCTTTCGTCTTCCTGTCATGGAAATCTTCATATTTTCCGACAATATCCGGATTGCCAAGTACGCACTGATAAACGCTGCGTTTTTTATTTTCCTTTGATGCCGTCACGCTCTGCATCCTCGCATCCATATAAGTCTGAATATCCGTATCTTCTTTCAGATATTCCTTCAACTCTTCTTTCTCTGTCTTTGTTACATCATCCTTGTAGAAAATGTGCCCGTCATACAGTTGGATCTCATCGTACTGAATATCTGCAATCTCATATACCGAATCCTTTACTCCATATCCAACCAGCATCAGTGCCATACAGCCGCCAATTCCGAATATCGTCATAAAGAAACGTTTTTTATAACGCATCAGGTTTCGGATTGTTGATTTCCATGTGAAATTCATTCGTTTCCAGATAAATCCGATTCTTTCCAGGAACACTCTTCTTCCCTTTTTTGGTGCCGGCGGACGCATCAGCACAGCCGGTTCTGCAGCCAGTTCTTTATAGCAGGATGCAAGTGTCGCTCCCATGGTACACACGATCGAAGCGGCCGATGCCATCACCGCATAACTCATATGATATGGTACATAAATCTTCGGAATATGCGGATACATAATCTCATATGCATAAATGATAATATACGGCAAGATCTTTTCTCCTGTCAGCACTCCCAGAATACTTCCTCCCGCTGTTGCAAGAAACGCGTATCCCAGATACTTGGAAGCAATAGAAAAATTACCGTATCCCAGTGCTTTCATTGTACCGATCTCAATTCTCTGCTCTTCCACCATACGGGTCATACCGGTCAGACTGATCAGAGCTGCAACTAAGAAGAACATCACAGGAAATACTTTTCCGATTGCACGCATACGGTTTGCATTTTCCCCAAATCCATCATATTCTACCAGTGTACTTCTATTGTATACATACCATTTTGGATTTTTTATCTTCTTAATCTGTTCTTTTGCATCAGCAAGCTTTTTCTCACCTTTTGCGATTTCTTCCTCAGACGTCTCTTTTCCGTCCTCATATTCTTTTCTCGCATCGGCAAGTTTGGCTTCATTTTGAGCAATTTCTGTCTCGCCATTTTGCAATGTCTGTTCCTGTGCTTTCAACTCTGCTTTACCGGCATCTAATTGTTTCTGTCCGGATTCTATACTTGCGGCTGCACTGGTAAGCTTTGCTTCACTGGCGTCCAGCTTCGCTTTTGCCTGGTCAAGCTCGGCTTTCCCACTTGCGAGCTTTTGCTTTGCTGCATCAAGTCCGGCCTTCTGGGTCTGATAATCCTGTTCTTTTGCATCCAGTGTCTTCTTGGTCTCCTGCGCCTGCAGCTCCATTACCTGGATCTTCTGTAATAATTCCTGATCCTGGTTGGGATTCTCCTGATCCTGGTTGGGATTCTCCTGATCCGGATTCTGTCCCGAACCGCCTGCTGCCTGTGCTTTTAGTGCCTCAATCGTATTCAGAAGAGTCTGATATCCCGCCCAGCCTTTATCCAGTTCGGCTCTGTATGTAACCAGGCCTTCCTCTCCTGCCTGAATCTTTGCCTGCGCTTCTGCATACTGGGAATCATACGCAGCTTTTCCTTGTTCGTACTGTTTCTTTCCCTGGGAAAGCTCTTTCAGTCCATTTTGATACGTCTTTTTCGCCTGATCCAATTCTTTTTGTTTTGTATCTATCGTCTGCTTTGCTGCTGCAATCTGCGACTTTCCACTCGCGATCTTTTCTTTTGCCTGCGAAACCTGCGTCTCTCCATCGGTAATCTGCTTTTTGGCATCCTCAAGCTTCTGCTTCGATTCCGCTTTGCCATCATCCAGCTTTTTCTGCGCTTTCGCAAGTTTTTCATTTGCCTTATCTTCAAGTTCCGACTTCCGGATCTTTCCTCTTTCTTCTGTGATTGCTTCGATTCTCTTTTGGACGGTCTTTACTTTCTCTTTATATGCCTTCGTATAAGCAGTCAGATCTTTTGCACCTGCCACCTGTACGTACATTTCCGTATACACATCCAGATCAAAGGTTTTCTCCGGAACCACTACGAATCCGCTTATCGTACCGGTTCCAATGGTTGTGCTTCCTCGGCTCAGTGAAATGTAGTATGGGGAATTTCCTTTTCCGACTACTTTTAATTCGTCCGTCTTCAATGTATCTGTCACCTTGTCATCTGTTCCGGACTTTAATTTTATCGTCTCGCCGATTTTATAATTCATCTGGTCATCAACCAGACATTCCCCTGCTTTTTCCGGCATACGTCCTTCCCTTACCGTGATCTTATTCATATCCTCCATCGCTGACATCACATGAAGTACATATTGTTTCTTATTCTTTATATTCAGGAAATCTGCACTGTAGGCACCTTCAGCCTTTCCCACTCCCTTTACGTTTCCGACCGCACTTACATCCTCTTTCGTAATTCCAAGCGTACTGACAGCCTTAATGTCCATCAGATCCGATTCATCAAAATACGCATCTCCCGTAATTCTCATAGATGGTTCCGATGCCCGGATTCCAGAAAAGAACGCAACACCCAAAGCAACAATAAAAAGAATTGAAATAAAACGGCCAAAATTCCGTCGGATCTCCATGTAAAAATTCTTTCGTGTTATCTTTCTTGCCATCTGTTATCCTCACCTCTTTGTCTTACCATTCTATGGTCTCAACCGGAACCGGCTGCGGATTTTCGATGATCTTATCAACCCGTCCGTTCTTGATCTTGATCACCCGGTCTGCCATCGGTGCTATTGCCGAGTTATGTGTGATCAGTATAACTGTCATACCATTGTTCCGGCATGTATCCTGAAGTAATTTCAAAATGGATTTGCCTGTATTGTAATCAAGCGCTCCCGTTGGTTCATCACAGAGTAATAATTTCGGATTCTTCGCAAGTGCCCTTGCAATCGACACTCTCTGCTGTTCTCCTCCTGATAACTGAGCAGGAAAATTATCCAGACGGTCTCCAAGTCCTACTTCTTCCAATACCTCTTTTGCATCCATCGGATTCTTACATATCTGGAGTGCAAGCTCCACATTCTCCAGTGCTGTCAGATTCGGTATCAGATTATAAAACTGGAACACGAATCCGATATCGTCTCTTCTATATGCAGTCAGCTGCTTCGTTGAATACGTAGCAATATCCTGCCCATCTACCAGCACCTGCCCCTCAGATGCCGTATCCATGCCGCCAAGAATATTAAGAACTGTGGTTTTCCCGGCTCCACTCGGACCAACAACAACTGCAAATTCTCCCTTTTTAATCTCAAAATCAATTCCTGCGGCCGCCATGATCTCAACTTCGCCCATCTGATATATCTTCTTAACATCTTTCAAAGTCACAAATTCACTCATGCATACTTCCTCCGTGTGCGTATATTCGTATGTCAATTATACCATCTTTTTCGTGGAAACCACAGGGGCAATTTTCTATTTAATGCATTAAGCGGTTGATACCCGGCCGGAAGAAAAGGAAGAGAGTCCAGCTGCGTGCTGATTCAATCATGGAGTATTTCTAAAGCATAAAAATTGTCCTAAAAGCAGCAGTCAAAAAAACATAACTCGCAAGCTCAGACAATGATTTTTTGACTGCTAACGGCCAATTTTGATGCTTAAGAAATACTAACCATGATCTCATATGCACGCAGCTGGACTCTCTTCCTTTTCTTCCTTACGTTATCGCATACTGTAATGATTCAATGGTGGAAGCGTAACCGGCGTGATACCGAAAGTGTACAAAAAATCCGGAAAATCAAGGCTTCCACCTCAACTTTCCGGCTGCACACAAAGGTTACAACCCTCTATTGAATTCATTATCATTGGCCAAGCACGACATGAGAAAGACTTGGTGCTCTGTTTGTCGCGTATATGGAGTGATGTTTAGAAAAACTTAGGGTGTTCAAATCTCCGTTAAAGGCATGGAACG